>NZ_BDEL01000001.1:4107500-4305801 GCF_001685485.1 Formosa haliotis
CAATTCTGGCATTAGCAATATCTGGCGTTTCACTAATTACAGAAACTCCACTCGCACTAATATGTTTAACTTTAGATTGAACAACACTTAATATAATGTCGATGTCGTGAATCATTAAATCTAGTACCACAGGAACATCTGTTCCTCTAGGGTTAAATTCTGCCAATCGATGGGCTTCAATAAACATCGGTTTGTCTAGTAAATCTTTTATGGCGGTAAAAGCAGGGTTAAAACGTTCTACATGCCCAACCTGACCTTTTACTTTATATTCTGCAACCAAGGTTCTAAGTGCTTCTGCTTCTTGAACCGTATTTGTAATTGGTTTTTCAATAAAAATATGTTTTCCTTTTGCTATGGCTAATTTGGCACAGTCGTAATGCGAAAGCGTGGGAGTTACAATATCTACAACATCTACAGCATCAATTAATTCTTCAACAGTGGCGAAAAATTTATAACCAGTTTCGGCCTCAACACGTTTAGCATTTTCTATATCTGCATCATGAAAACCGACCAATTGGTATTTTTCAGATTGATTAAGTAGTCTTAAATGAATTTTTCCGAGGTGACCAGCACCAAGAACTCCAGCTTTTAACATTATAATAGGGTTTTAAACAAAAATAAGATTTTTTATGACTTTTAAATGCCAATTAAAATTTAAAAATTTAATAAAAGATTTACTTTTGCAAAACGAACTACGCTACTAAACCTACATAATACACGTACTCTTGAAAGATACTTTTAAACATCAAGGATTAAGACAACAATTGGTAAATATTTTAAAGCAGAAGGGCATTTCTGATGCTGCTGTGTTACAGACCATAGGGCATATTCCTAGGCATTTATTTATGGATTCTAGTTTTTTAGATCACGCCTATCAAGACAAAGCTTTCCCTATTGCTGCCGACCAAACTATTTCTCAGCCTTACACGGTGGCATTTCAAACAGAATTATTAAAAATTACAAGAGATGCTAAAATTCTAGAAATAGGTACTGGGAGTGGATACCAAACGGCTGTGCTTTGCGAGTTAGGAGCAAAGGTGTTTAGTATTGAGCGTCAATTAGAACTATTTAAAAAGACAAGTAAGTTTTTACCAAAATTGGGGTATCGCCCGAGAAAATTAATTTTTGGCGATGGGTATAAAGGCATGCCAGAAGAAGCTCCTTTTGATGGTATTATCGTTACGGCAGGTGCACCGTTTGTTCCTACACCATTATTGAGTCAGTTAAAAATTGGCGGCCGCTTGGTAATCCCTGTTGGTGATGAAGTACAAACTATGACACTTTTTGTTAGAAAAGGGCTGAAAGAATTTGAAAAACATGAGTTTGGTGAATTTCGTTTTGTACCTTTATTGGAGGACAAAAATTAAAACTTAACATGAAATTGTTTAGGGCAAAACATCAAGATTTAAAACCCCATGAACTAACAAATGTTTCTCTGGTTTTAAGTGGAGGTGGGGCTCGAGGTGCTCTTCATTTAGGAGTGTTAAAAGCTTTCGAGGAAGCCGATATTCAAATTAATGCCATTTCTGGAACAAGTATAGGTTCTATTATCGGAGCACTGTATGCACAAGGTTTAAAAGCCGATGAGCTTTTAGATCTTATGATGAAAAGTACATTTGCTAAAATATTTAAATTTACCAAAAGAAAAGGTGGGGTTTTGCATATGAAAGCCATCAATAAATTGTTTAATATTTATATTCCTCACAATTCCTTTAGCGACTTAAAAATACCGTTTTACTGTTGTGTTACCGATCTCGATCAGGGCGGTTTTAAAATATTGGGTCCAGCAGATCAAGTTCCTCTACAGGCAGCAGTAATAGCATCATCTTCTATTCCCGTTATTTTTCCACCTGTAAAAATTAATAACAGTTATTATATAGATGGCGGTGTGTTTAATAACTTACCTGTAGAGCCTTTAAGAGAAGCTGGTTTTAAGCATATAATTGGAATACACGTGAATAATTATAAGTATGTACCGACACATAATATGCAGTCTGTTGCCGAACGTGTGTTTACTTTACTTATTAAGCAAAGTGTAAAAGCCAATCAGAAAATGTGCGATTTTAATATTGATCCGTTTTTGGATAAGACTTATCAAACTTTAGATTTTTCAAAAACAAAAGAGCTATACGACATAGGTCTTGAAGCAGGACGGAATTTTTTAAAGGAATAATTAGACTAGTAATCGTTATCTTTTTGAAGATACGCGTCTGGTATAGGTTTGTCTTCTGAAGCATTAGTCCATAATAAATTAATTATCCACCAACGATTTCCATCAAACATAAGTTGTATGCTGTTTATACCTTTCATGAAGGGCTCTTTATCCTTTTCGGAATAGTAAGCTTCAAATGTGCTAAATACTTGGGTTATATCTCCAAAAGTATTTACAATTCTATGGATTTCTTTTTCGTGAAATCCGTTTTTTAGCATCCAAGGTTTAGCGGTTTTTACATACTCGTCTGGCGACATATATTTCGCTTGTAGTTTGCCTTGATGATCTAAACCTGTAGTGATTAATTTAGCATCAGGTTTAAATAAAAATTTAAATAAATCCCAATCGCGTTTTTCTTTTTTATCACCAGATATCGATAAATACAAGGTTCCTAATGTGGTTTCTAAAGATTTTACAAAAGGAGTATAATTGGTTTTCTGAATTTCTACTTGTTTGTCTTTTTTCTGAGAATAAGAAGGTGTGCAAATGAGTAAACCTATCGATATGGCTAATAGAAATTGTTTCATTTTTTTACTGTTATAGGTTTATAGGAGCCATCCACTTTGTTCTTAATTTTAATTGTTGCGCTGATGGCGACTCGTTTAAAGAAAATGTATTGGTTTCTTTATTATAATCTACACCAATTAAATTGTAATAAGATGCAATTGGTAATGGTTTGCTGTTTATAATATAATCGTCGATAAAACCTTGAATTTCTGGATAGGTTTTATTGACAAAGGTTTTAAAAAATGTAGCATCGTCAAACGATTTGTTTGGGCCATATTCTTTAGAGAGGTCTTTAATAACATCAACATAACCCCGTTTTCCATCAGAAAGTTCTAGGAGTTTAATATCTAAAAGTCCGGCAACCAAAGCTCCTTTCATATAAATATTACCGTATTGCTTGTTTCCTTCTTTGGTGTACGAGGTAAGCGACAATTCTTCTAAGCTCACATCTGGTTTAAAATAATTAGCGTTAACCATTATTTTTTGAGAAAGCGTTTTAAAATATTCGTCTATCGATTTTAAACCAGAGCGAAAAAGCATCATATGTGCCGCCCATTCTGTAGTGCCTTCGTATAACCATAAATGTCTTGAAGGGACCGGGGTTATAAAATTAAATTGCCCTACAATTTCACTGTGAATATTTAGAGGGGTTACCACATGAAAAAATTCATGAGCAGCCACTTCAACAATTTGTTCTTCTAAATTTTCCCATCTATCTTCCTTGTAAATGTATTCCGAACTGTATGAATGTTCCCAAGCGCCGTTAGTTTTATCTTCAAAATGAAATAAGAATGTGTAATTTTTAACAGGTAAGCCATTTAGAAATCCACTTGCCGATAACAACATGTTTTTCATGGATTCTAAAATTTGGTCCGATGTAATTAATCCAGTTTTAGAATAGGTGTAAATATCTACATTGGTGCCTTCAACGTTCATTGATGCCTTAGTTAAATCTCCTAGTAAAATAGGGGAGTCTACAACTTTGTCATAATTTTCGGCGTAATATAAACTATCGCTAGTAATAGATAAAGCTGTACCTACTTTCCAAGTGTCTGGATAATCTAATTTTATCGTAATGGGGCTGTTTTGTTTGTCCTTAAAATACCCGAAAACGGCTTGGCCATTAATTAACGTATGGTCGTTTTCTATAGATGTACCACACATTAAATAAATGTTATTCTCGGGAACAGGAGTGTCCCAAGTTTCAGAAATTTGATATTCTATTTTAGCAATGTGCTCTGGGGTCGATAATTTAAACTGATTGGTGGTTACTTGCGTGGTTTCTAATTCTTTGCCTTTAGCATCAAAAGCCTTAAAACTTTTTACATACCTACCAATATCCATAACTTGATATGTACCAGGAGCCGTAGAAGCAAACTGAAAGATAGAGTTTTCTGCCGTTAATGCAGGAGGAGTAACGGTGACTTTATAAGTATCGTTAGAGCGGTCTAAAAGGTTAACCTCGAATTTTATATTATCAACAGTTTTTGTTGTTGAGTGTTTGGTTCCGCCACAAGAATATAATGCCAACGTAAAAGCGATAATTATAATTCTGAAACTCGATTTCATAGTATTGTAAGTAAATTTAACGCTAATATTATTTGTAAATCTTTTTAACCCGGTCTAGATTACGTTTGTTATCTCGGTCTTTTATGGTTTCACGTTTGTCGTAAAGTTTTTTACCTTTAGCAAGAGCGATATCTAGCTTAGCATAGCCTTTTTCGTTAATAAATAACTTTAAAGGTACAATAGTAAGTCCGCTATTTTTAACCTCTTTTTCAAGCTTTTTTAGCTCGCGTTTGTTTAAAAGTAGTTTGCGTTGTGCTTTTGGGTAGTGGTTGTAATGTGTACCGTATTTATATTCTTCAACAGTCATGTTTATAACGAATAATTCGCCTTGTTCGTTGAATTCACAAAAGCTTTCAGCAATAGATGCTTTGCTGCTTCTTATCGATTTAATTTCGGTGCCAGAAAGTACAATTCCAGCGGTATATTTATCTAAGATTTCGTATAAAAAACGAGCTTTCTTATTTTGTATGTTTATCTTTTTTTGCATAGATGTCAAAGGTAAATAATTAAATATAAATTAAGAATAGCTAAACCTTCAATTAAATGAAATTAAGTATAGTAATTAATCCTAAAACGTAACGAATTAGGTGTTTTTTTTAAGATAGGGAATGGTAAGGAAAATAAGTTGTTGTATTTCATCTGAAAATATGATCCGTTTAACTGTTGATTTTTTATTTGAATTTTAAGACTGGTATTTTCTTACAAGTATCATTATAATACGTTTAGTGAATCTCGATAAACTGAAAAGATGAGGTAAGGCTTTGTATTATAGCTTGTTGCTTTTGTTTAAAATAAGATGAAGATATTGAGTTTATCAGAAAAAAGCTATTTAAATATTACAGAAAATTAAATAATTCTTGTTTTTTCATATCAAGTAAAAGAAAATATAATTAAATTTGACTAGATAAATTTCTAACTTTATTTATAAATATTATGAAGAAAATTACATTATTATTCGCTTTTGCATTAATGCTTAGTGCAGCTAGTGTTTTTGGACAAGCAAGAAAAGAATTAAATTTTGGGTTAATTGGAGTGAATTATGAAATTCCAGTTCACAAAGATATTACTATTGCACCAGGTGTTGGTACAGATTTCGATTTAGACTGGCTTACTTTAGGTGTTAAAGCAAACTACTATTTCGATAATCTTTTCGGAATTACAGATCAAGCTTGGGATGTTTATGGTGGAGCTAACGCCGGGTATGGTCTTTACTTAGGAGATAATGATCATGACTCTAGTAAACTAAACATAGGGCTTCAAATTGGTGGACGTTGGTTCTGGAATGATAAATGGGGACTTTATGCAGAGGTTGCTGGAGGAAGTATCTTTACACCGTCTATTGGTGTTACAATGAAATTATAAGAGTGTAATTCTTATTATATAAAATGCCTTAAGAGTTTTTCTTAAGGCATTTTTTTTGTCTAATATGTATGTCTTAAAACAAAAAAAGCAATGTTATCTAAAATTGAGATTCACATTGCTTTTAATTTAACTAACCAACCTATTCTTTAAACGGGATTAGGTTTGTAATAGTATTTTAAAATTGTAGTTTAACAAAATTTTAAAGTTTTAAGCCCTTTATTATTTTTCTGAAACAAGATTATCTTGATTTCTGAATACTAATTCATCATCGAAAGCATCTAACAGAATTATACTATCTGTTGTTACTTTTCCAGATAAGATTTCTTTACTTAGGGCATTAAGCACCTCTTTTTGTATCACACGTTTTACAGGTCTTGCACCATATTCCGGGTTGTATCCTTTTTCGGCTAAATAGTTTATAGCTTCAGGAGTGGCATCAAAAGTAATGCCTTGTTGTCCTATCATTTTAGCGATACCTTTTAGTTGTAGTTCTACAATCTCTTTTATGTTTTCTTTGCTTAATGGCGTAAACATAATCGTGTCGTCTATACGATTTAAGAACTCTGGTCTTACCGATTGTTTTAAAACTGCTAATACATCTATTTTAGCTGATTCTATGGCGCTTTCAATATCATTCGTGGCTTCAAAACGCTCTTGAATAATCTGACTCCCCATATTTGAGGTCATAATGATTATCGTGTTCTTAAAGTCTGCTACACGACCTTTATTGTCTGTTAAACGTCCTTCGTCTAAAACTTGTAATAGAATATTAAAGGTATCTGGATGAGCTTTTTCAACTTCATCTAAAAGTACCACCGAATATGGTTTACGTCTAACCGCTTCTGTTAATTGTCCACCTTCGTCGTAACCAACGTATCCCGGAGGCGCTCCAACTAATCTGCTTACAGCATGACGTTCTTGGTATTCGCTCATATCAATTCGCGTCATTGCACTTTCGTCGTCAAACAAATATTCGGCTAAAGCTTTAGCTAATTCGGTTTTGCCAACTCCTGTTGTTCCTAAGAATAAGAAGGTTCCTATTGGTTTATGCGGGTTTTGTAAACCAGCTCTACTACGTCTTACCGCATCACTAACAGCTGTAATGGCTTCTTCTTGTCCCACAACACGTTTATGTAATTCGTGTTCTAGGTTTAAAAGTTTTTCGCGTTCACTTTGAACCATTTTAGTTACCGGAATACCAGTCCACTTGGCAACTACTTCAGCGATATCGTCGTAAGTTACTTCTTCTTTAATTAATGAGTTTCCAGATTGGTTTTCGCTTAATTCTTTTTGAAGTTGATCTAAACGTTCTTGGGCATCTTTAATTTTTCCGTAACGAATTTCGGCCACTTTACCATAATCTCCTTCGCGTTCTGCACGTTCTGCTTCAAGCTTGAAATTTTCGATATCTAATTTTGCAGCTTGAATATTGTCTACAACTTCTTTTTCGCTTTTCCATTTCGCATTTACCTCATTGCGTTCTTCTTTTAAGTTGGCTAAATCGGCAGTTAAACTTTTAAGTTTTACTTCGTCCTTTTCACGTTTAATGGCTTCAATTTCAATTTCTAACTGCATTATTTTACGATCTAAAACATCGAGTTCTTCTGGTTTAGAATTAATTTCCATACGCAATTTAGAAGCCGCCTCGTCCATTAAATCAATGGCTTTATCTGGTAAAAAACGGTTGGTAATATAACGTTCAGATAATTCTACCGCACCAATAATAGCTTCGTCTTTAATACGAACTTTATGGTGAGTTTCATACTTTTCTTTAATTCCTCGTAATATTGAAATGGCACTTTCTGTATCAGGCTCATCGACCATTACTTTTTGAAAACGACGCTCGAGAGCTTTGTCTTTTTCAAAATATTTTTGATATTCATCTAAAGTTGTTGCGCCAATAGCACGAAGCTCGCCACGAGCAAGCGCAGGTTTTAAAATGTTAGCGGCATCCATAGGGCCTTGTCCACCTCCGGCTCCAACAAGGGTGTGAATTTCGTCTATAAATAGAACAATATCACCTTCGCTTGTGGTTACTTCCTTAATTACAGATTTTAAACGTTCTTCAAACTCTCCCTTATATTTTGCACCAGCAATTAGGGCTCCCATATCTAGAGCGAAAATTTGTTTGTCCTTCAGGTTTTCTGGGACATCGCCATCTACAATACGGTGTGCTAAGCCTTCGGCAATAGCAGTTTTACCGGTTCCTGGTTCACCTACTAAAATAGGATTGTTTTTTGTTCGTCTAGATAAGATTTGAAGTATTCTTCGTATTTCTTCATCACGACCAATTACAGGATCTAATTTTCCGTTTTTTGCTAATTCGTTTAAATTTTTAGCGTATTTATTAAGTGCATTGTAGGTGTCTTCTTGACTTTGCGAGGTTACGCGATCGCCTTTTCTAAGCTCTTCAATGGCTGCTCTCAGGTCTTTTTCGGTTACCCCTTGGTCTTTTAGCATTTGAGCAATTTTGCTATTCGATTTAAAGATTGCAATAATTAAATGTTCGATAGAAACGTATTCATCGTTCATTTTTTTTGCAATGCTTGTGGCATCGTTTAAAGCGGTGCCTAGGGCTCTGGACGCCATAATTTCTCCTCCAGAAACTTTAGGAAAACTTTCTATTTGTTTGTCTACTGCCTGCTCTAAAATAGAAGTATTTACATTTAATTTCTTTAGAATAAACGGCAATACATTTTCATCGACTTCAGAAATCGCCTTAAATACATGTTCGTTTTCTATATTTTGCTGACCATTTTCTTGTGCGATTTGTTGCGCACGTTGAATGGCTTCTTGAGATTTTATTGTATAATTGTTAAAGTTCATTGTTTATGTGTTTTTCAATGCATATTCAATTATCTTACCAACACGAAATAAGCGACAAAATGACGTGTTTTTACAAGCAATACATGACTATTTGTCTTTTTTAATATGAAAATACTATTTAAAGTTAATAAAAAATATGGGTTTATTTGATAAAATGTTTGGTGGTAAATCGGAGAAAGTGGAGCGTGATTTGCCATGGAAACCGTTAGTGAGTATCGGTCAGTTAGAAGATATTAAAAATGCTTCGAATGAGAGACCTCAGGTGTTGTTTAAACATTCTACACGTTGTGGTATTAGTAGAATGGTATTAAGTCAGTTTGAAAAGGACTATAATAATGAAACCGATGTAGATTTATATTTTCTAGACCTTTTGCAGCATAGAGATGTTTCTAATGCTATTGCAGAGCAGTTTAATGTGTATCATGAGTCTCCGCAACTTTTAATTGTTAAAAATGGTATTGTGGTTAAACATGCATCGCATGGAAGTATTAATAATATAGATTTGACTACAATTTAAAACTTGTGTTTAAAAACTGTTTAATAAATTAAAATGCCTTTTAAAATATAGATTTTAAAAGGCATTTTTTATATCGGAATCTAAATAAATTAGATGCTTAACGAGTTAAATAGGTCTTTAAGTTTGTCGTCTGATGGTCTAGGAGCAGAAGGATCCACGATAGTACCATTAGGGTCGATTAAAATAAATCTAGGGATTCCTTTAATTTTATAATCAGTTACAAATTGAGATTTCCAACCTTCTGGTGCCATAACCTGAACTCCAGATAATTCTTTGTCTGCAACCATAGCTAGCCAGCTCTCTTTAGCTTTTTCCCAAGACCCACCATGCGATCTGTCGTCGTCTACAGATAGGCTTACAAAGGTTATGTTTTTATCGTGATATTCTTTTTCTAATGCTTTTAATGCAGGGATTTCTGCTTTACAAGGTCCGCACCAAGTTGCCCAAACATCTATGTAAACGTATTTTCCTTTTAAGCTTTCTAGAGATGTTTTAGATCCATCTACATTGGCATAGTCAACAAAAAGTGGAGACGGTTTACCTGTCAATTCTTGTTTTAAAAGGATGTTAGATGCGTAGTAATTTTTTGTTCCCTCTAACATCGGTTTAAGACTCTTTTCCATTTGGTTTGTAATGGTGGTGTCTATACCTTGCTTAGAGTTGTAAAACGTAGTTAATTCTTTTTCTATGTCATTAAATTTAGCATCTAGTGTCTCTAAATCCATAGAAGAGAAATCTTGATCAAAAAGTTTTTCTTGAACTAAAGATTTTTCGGCAAGAAAAGAGTTATTTGTAGCGCCTTCTCCCGTATATGTAATGGTTTCGTCAAATTCTTTAGTGTCTAGAGTGATGTTTAAATCGTAACCGTTTTTTAGGAATATGGTAGACGATTCTTTACCATCAAAAAGGTTGTAAAGGCCAGGTTCTACTTTTAATGTGTCCTTAAAGGTACCGTCACTATGTACTGCGATGGTTTTGTTAAACGTACGACTTCTAATAACTAGCGAATCGCTGTTTTGATCTGTAATTTTTCCTGAAAGTGTTACGTAATCTTTGTTTTTTGGAGTTTCTTGACAAGCAAAAATGGTTAGGGCTCCAATTGCTATTAGTATTTTTTTCATGTTTAATTGTTTATTTTCATCAAAAATAAAGTTTTACATTGATATAATGAACTCATCTTAACATTTTGTTTTTTTAAGAAAACTAAAGTGCAATTCGATGTAAACACTGTAATATTAGGCTTTAAGGGTGTAATTGTAATTTAAGAAGAGGAGGTGTAGCTTGTCATTTAAATCTTAAGGTATGTTCTTTAGTCTGGAGATTTATTCATTGTAATTCCTTGCTTTATTTGATAATAATGATGAATTTTACGCCCCAATAACTTCTATTATGAATAATTATCATTTAATTTCCGCAAAGACTCTTGATTTATCAAAATTCAAGAGATTATTACAGAGCAAATTCCTCTTCAATTATCTGAAGATGTAGTACAAAAAATAAAGGATTGTCGTGTGTATCTTGATGAAAAAATGAAGGCACAAGATTCTCCAATTTACGGTATCAACACAGGATTTGGGTCGTTGTATAATGTGAAAATTTCAAGAGAAAATTTAACAAAATTACAAGAGAATTTGGTAATGTCTCACGCTTGTGGGACAGGTGAAATTGTGCCTGTTGAAATTGTGAAATTAATGTTGTTGTTTAAAATACAGTCATTAAGTTATGGGCATAGTGGTGTGCAAATAGAAACCGTTAACCGACTAGTAGATTTTTTTAATAATGATATTTTTCCAGTAGTGTATTCCCAAGGTTCACTAGGTGCTTCTGGCGATTTAGCTCCTTTAGCGCATTTGGCACTGCCTCTTTTAGGGCGAGGAGAAGTGTTTTTTAAAGGTAAAATTGTTCCTTCTAAAAAGGTGCTTAAAAAATTCGATTGGAAACCAATTGCATTGCGATCTAAGGAAGGTTTGGCACTTTTAAACGGAACACAATTTATGAGTGCTTACGGAGTCCACTTGTTGTTGCAATCTTATAAGTTGTCTTATTTAGCCGATTTAATTGGAAGTATTTCCTTAGATGCTTTTGATGGAAGAATCGAGCCTTTTAACGCTTTAGTGCATTATGCTCGACCTCATAACGGGCAAATAAAAACAGCAGAACGTGTTCGCGAATTTTTAGATGGAAGCGAATTAATTGTTCAGCAAAAACAACATGTACAAGATCCATATTCGTTTCGTTGTATCCCGCAAGTACATGGAGCTACAAAAGATGCATTGGCATTTGTTGAAAAAACATTTAAAACAGAAATTAATTCGGTAACCGATAATCCAAATATTTTTGCTGAAGAGGATGAAATTATCTCTGGAGGAAATTTCCATGGTCAGCCGTTAGCCTTGGCTTTAGATTATCTTAAAATAGCAATGGCCGAATTGGGGAATATTTCTGAACGAAGAACCTTTCAGTTGGTTTCTGGTTTAAGAGGTTTGCCAGCGTTTTTGGTGAATAACCCAGGATTAAATTCTGGATTTATGATTCCGCAATATACGGCTGCAAGTATTGTTAGCACGAATAAACAATTGGCGACGCCTGCAAGTGTAGATAGTATTGTGTCGAGTAATGGGCAAGAAGATCATGTAAGTATGGGAGCTAATGCTGCTACACAAGCGTTTACCTTAGTTAATAATGTAGAGCGTATTCTTGCTATAGAATTGTTTAATGCTTCTCAGGCTTTACAGTTGCGTTCGCCTTTAAAATCTTCAGAATTTATTGAATCTCTATTAAAAATGTTTCAGGCAGATGTGCCTTTTGTAACCGATGATAGAATTTTGCATAACGATATAGAAGCGTCTATTGCATTTATAAAAAACTTAGCAATAGATTCTACCGAATTGTTTGGGTAGGATCTTATGACACAAAAAAAGGGGCAAATATTGTGAAATATTTGCCCTTTTTTATATAGTTAATAATCTTAAGATTCTGTTGGGTTTTCTTGTTTTTCAATGGTAATAACAAGCTCTTGATTTGCTTCGTCCAAATCCATTAAAATAACATCGCCTTCGTGAATTTTAGAGGTAATAATCTCTTCGGCTAAAGCATCTTCAACATACTTTTGGATGGCTCTTTTTAGAGGCCTTGCTCCGTATTGTTTATCGAACCCTTTATCTGCAATAAAACTAGTTGCTTTCTCGCTTAATTGTAAATCGTAACCTAAATCTTTAATTCTTAATAATAATTTATCAAGTTCTATTTTAATAATTTGGTTAAGATCTTCTTTTTCTAAGGTGTTAAATACAATAACATCATCAATTCTGTTTAAGAATTCTGGAGAGAAGGCTTTCTTTAAAGCGCTTTCTATAACTCCTCTAGTATTGGCGTCTTCTTGTGCTTTTTGAGATGCTGTACCAAATCCAATTCCTGTACCGAAATCTTTCAATTTACGAGCACCAATGTTAGAGGTCATGATGATAATTGTGTTTCTAAAATCAATTTTACGACCTAAACTGTCGGTTAAGAATCCATCATCTAACACTTGAAGCATCATGTTGAATACATCTGGATGCGCCTTTTCAATTTCATCTAAAAGTACTACAGCGTATGGTTTACGACGAATTTTCTCGGTTAATTGTCCGCCTTCTTCATAACCTACGTATCCTGGAGGTGCACCTACTAATCTAGAAATTGCGAATTTCTCCATGTATTCGCTCATATCTATTCTAACAAGGGCATCTTCGCTGTCAAATAATTGCTTTGCAAGTACTTTGGCTAATTGCGTTTTACCCACACCTGTTTGTCCTAAAAATATGAAGGAACCAATAGGTTTGTTAGGGTCTTTTAGTCCGGCACGGTTACGCTGAATGGCTTTTACCACCTTAGAAACGGCATCGTCTTGACCAATTACTTTTCCTTTAATTAGTTCTGGTAAACGGGCAAGCTTGTTACTTTCTGTTTGTGCAATTCGGTTAACAGGAATCCCCGTCATCATAGAAACGACATCGGCTACATTGTCTTCTGTTACAACTTCGCGATGTTGTTTAGTTTCTTCTTCCCATTTTTCTTGCGCTACTGCTAATTCCTTTTCAAGACGTTTTTCGTCGTCTCGTAATTTCGCAGCTTCCTCGTATTTCTGCTTTTTAACTACAGATGTTTTGGTGTCTCTAACTTTTTCTAACTCTTTTTCAAGTTCTAGAATTTGTTTCGGCACGTTTATATTTATAATGTGCACACGAGACCCAGCTTCATCTAAAGCATCAATAGCTTTGTCTGGTAAGAAACGTTCGGTCATGTAACGATTTGTAAGTTTTACACAAGCTTCTATAGCCTCTGGTGTATAATTTACATTGTGATGACTTTCGTATTTATCTTTAATATTATTTAATATTTCTATAGTTTCTTCTACCGTTGTAGGTTCTATAATTACCTTTTGAAAGCGACGTTCTAAGGCGCCATCTTTTTCGATGTACTGTCTGTATTCATCTAAAGTTGTTGCACCAACACATTGAATTTCTCCACGTGCTAAAGCCGGTTTAAACATGTTGGAAGCATCTAAACTTCCTGTTGCCCCACCAGCACCAACAATGGTATGAATTTCGTCTATGAAAAGAATAATATCATCATTCTTTTCTAATTCATTCATAACCGCTTTCATACGTTCTTCAAACTGTCCGCGATATTTTGTGCCAGCAACTAGGCTGGCTAAATCTAGAGTTACCACGCGCTTGTTAAATAGAATTCTAGAAACTTTACGTTTTACAATTCTATTTGCCAAACCTTCCGCAATAGCAGATTTACCAACTCCAGGTTCTCCAATTAAAAGCGGGTTGTTCTTTTTACGACGACTAAGTATTTGTGATACACGTTCAATTTCTTTTTCACGACCAACAACAGGATCTAGTTTCCCTTCTTCGGCCATGGCAGTTAAATCACGACCAAAATTATCTAAAACAGGAGTTTTAGATTTTTTGTTGGTTTTACTTGTAGGAGAATTGAACAAGTTATCTTTTGTAGCATCGTCATCGCTCGCACTATCGTCTTGGAACGATTCTGCTTTTGGTTCTATATAATTATCATCGTTTGTAATCATAAGTTTAAATTGTTCTTTAACGTTATCATAATCTACTTTTAGCTTATTTAAAAGCTTAGTGGTAGGGTCGTTTTCGTTCCTTAAAATACACAGCAATAAATGCGCGGTATTAATGGAATTACTTTGAAATAATTTGGCTTCTAAAAACGTAGTTTTTAAAGCCCGCTCAGCTTGTCTGGTAAGGTGCAAATTCTTTTTCTCGTTAGAAATTGCCGTTAGGGTAGGGTTTGCAGGGCTTAATATTTCAACTTTTCTCCTTAAATGATTTAAATCTATATCTAAGGCATTTAAAATGTTTATTGCTTTCCCGTTTCCGTCTCTTAAAAGTCCAAGCATAAGATGTTCTGTACCTATAAAGTCGTGACCTAAGCGTAGGGCTTCTTCTTTACTGTATGCAATAACATCTTTTACTCTTGGTGAAAAATTATCATCCATAAATTAAATCCTTTCTGCATTAAAATTACTAAAACATATTACCAAAGGCAAAAAGTATTCCTTAAATTATATGATTTGTGCTAAGAGAAATAAAATCTTTAATAAATCAAAATAATTAGGGGCTTACTTATTAACTAAACACCTAGGGTAGATTGTTAATAAAAACTGTTAAAAAAGCTGTTAAAACCCCTGCTATGACTCGGGAAATGGTTATCTTAGCGCGATTTGAAACACACAAGATAACTAAATTAATTTTATAGATGGCAGAAGGAGAAAAGCTTATTCCAATTAATATAGAGGACGAAATGAAAACGGCCTACATTGATTATTCAATGTCGGTCATTGTGTCACGTGCCTTACCAGATGTTAGAGATGGATTAAAACCGGTACATAGACGTGTTTTATTCGGAATGCATGAATTAGGAATTAGAGCAACTGGTGCACATAAAAAGTCAGCAAGAATTGTTGGGGAAGTATTAGGAAAGTACCACCCACACGGAGATACGTCGGTTTACGATGCTATGGTGCGTATGGCTCAAGAATGGAGTTTACGTTATATGTTAGTAGACGGCCAAGGTAATTTTGGTTCTGTAGATGGCGATAGTCCGGCAGCAATGCGTTATACAGAAGCACGTATGCGTAAAATCTCTGAGGACATGTTGGCAGATATAGATAAGGAAACTGTAGATCATAAATTAAATTTTGATGATACCTTACAGGAACCAACCGTATTGCCAACTCGAATTCCAGGTTTATTAATTAATGGAGCTTCAGGAATTGCCGTAGGTATGGCAACCAATATGCCACCACACAATTTAACTGAAGTTGTAGATGGTATTGTTGCATTTATTGAAAATAAAGATATTGAAGTCGACGAGCTTATAAATTATATTAAAGCTCCAGATTTTCCTACCGGAGGAACTATTTATGGTTACGATGGAGTTAAGGAAGCTTTTCGTACAGGTCGTGGACGTATAGTAATGCGTGCCAAGGCTAATATTGAGGAGGTACAAGGTCGTGAATGTATTATTGTTACAGAAATTCCGTACCAAGTTAATAAGGCAGACATGATTAAAAAGACTGCCGATTTAGTTAACGAAAAGAAATTAGAAGGTATCGCTACTATACGCGATGAGTCTGATAGAAACGGAATGCGTATTGTTTTTGTGTTAAAGCGAGAAGCCATTCCTAATATTGTACTAAACAAATTATACAAGTATACACAACTGCAAACGTCTTTTAGTGTAAATAATATTGCATTAGTAGAAGGGCGTCCGCAATTATTAAACTTAAAAGATTTAATCCATCATTTTGTTGAGCACAGACACGAAGTTGTTGTTAGACGTACAACTTACGAATTACGTAAAGCAGAAGAGCGTGCACATATTTTAGAAGGATTAATTATAGCTTCTGATAATATTGATGAAGTAATAAAAATTATTAGATCTTCTTCTAACGCCGATGAAGCTAGAGAACGTTTAATAGAACGTTTTAAACTTTCGGAAATACAAGCGAAAGCTATAGTCGAGATGCGTCTTCGTCAACTTACCGGACTGGAGCAAGATAAATTACGTTCAGAATATGACGAAATTATGTTAACTATAGAAGACTTAAAGGATATCCTAGACAAGAAAGAACGTCGTATGGATATTATTAAGGAAGAGCTTATAGTTATTAGAGATAAGTATGGCGATGAGCGTCGTTCGGTTATAGAATATGCTGGAGGAGATTTAAGTATTGAAGATATGATTCCAGATGAGCAAGTTGTAATTACAATTTCGCACGCTGGGTATATTAAACGTACATCGCTTACAGAATACAAAACGCAACATAGAGGTGGTGTTGGACAAAAAGCATCGACCACACGTAACGAGGATTTCTTAGAACATTTATTTGTAGGTACCAACCACCAGTATATGTTATTCTTTACACAAAAAGGAAAATGTTTCTGGATGCGTGTATACGAAATCCCGGAAGGTAGTAAAACCTCTAAAGGAAGAGCGATTCAGAATTTAATAAATATCGAGCAAGACGATAAAGTCATGGCGTTTATTTGTACGCAAGATCTTAAAGATGAAGATTACATTAATAGTCATTATGTAATTATGGCGACTAAAAATGGCCAGGTTAAGAAAACATCTTTAGAGCAATATTCTCGTCCGAGAACCAACGGAATTAACGCGATTACCATTAAGGAAGATGATGTGCTTTTAGAAGCTAAGCTTACCACAGGAACAAGTCAAGTTATGTTGGCATTAAAATCTGGTAAAGCCATTCGTTTCGAAGAAGCTAAAACAAGACCAATGGGTAGGGGAGCCTCTGGAGTTAGAGGTATCACACTAGCTGAAGAAAATGACGAAGTTATCGGAATGATTACTGTAGAAAACCCACAAGAAGAATCTGTACTTGTAGTCTCTGAAAACGGATATGGTAAACGTACCTATATTGACGATCCAGAAGATGGAGAACCAGTATACCGAATTACAAATCGTGGAGGAAAAGGTGTAAAAACTATTTCTATTACAGAAAAAACAGGTAAATTAGTGGCAATCAAGACGGTATCAGATTCAGATGATCTTATGATTATCAATAAATCGGGTATTGCTATTAGAATTGCTGTTAAAGATTTACGTGTAATGGGTCGTGCAACGCAAGGGGTAAAACTTATTAATTTACGTAATGGAGATTCTATTGCAGCTGTTGCTAAAGTGATGCATGAAGAAGAAACTTTAGAAGACTTGGAAGGAGCAGAGGGTGATATTATTCCTGTAGACGGAGAAGATTCACCATCTATTGAAAACAATAACTTAGAAAATAATTAATAAACATATTAACTTAATTTGATTACAATGAAAAAACAGATTATAGTTGCTTTAGCTTTATCGGTTAGTGCATTTGCAGTCGCACAAAAAAAGAACTAAAAGCAGCAGAAAAAGCAATTAAAGGTAACAATTATGCAGAGGCAAAGGCCGCTTTAAATCAAGTAGAGCCAATGTTATCTTCTATAGATGAAAAGTATAAGTCGAAGTATTATTTTTTACAAGCTGAGGCTTTATATGCTAACGGTGCAGGATCTGAAGCCGATGTTACAAAAGCCATAGAAAGCTTAAATAACGTAGACGATTCTATGAAAAGCGAAGTTGTAGAATTTAAACAAGAAATGCAAAACACATTTTTAGTTAAAGCTAACAACGATTTTAAAAATAAAAATTACTCAGCAGCAAATAAGGAATTTGAACAATTGTATAACATCATGCCTTCAGATACGACTTATTTATATTATGCAGCTGTAAGTGCAGTTAGCGATCAAGATTACGATTCAGCTTTAAAACACTATATTAAATTAGATGAATTAGGGTACACAGGTATTGAGACGCAATATTATGCAACAAACATTTCTACTAACGAGGAAGAAGTAATGTCTGAAAGCCAAAGAGATTTATTTGTAAAGGCAAAATCTCATATCAAGCCAGGTAAACGTAAAACAGAATCTAAGCAAGCCGAAATTACTAAAAACATTGCTTTAATTTATGTGTCTCAAGGTAAAAATGATGAGGCTTTAGAAGCGGTTAAAAAAGCAAGACAACAAGATCCAGAAAATTTAGATTTATTATTAACAGAAGCTAATTTATACTTAGAATTAGGAGAAACAGATAAATTTAAAGAATTAATGGAAGCAGCTGTTGCAAAGCAACCAGACAATCCAAACTTACATTACAACATTGGTGTTATTTCTTTAAAGAATAAAGAATTTGAAGCAGCAAGAACATCTTTTGAAAAGGCACTACAATTAAAGCCTGATTATGCAGATGCAGCCTTAAATGAGTCTACAACTTACATTGATGAAGGAAACTCTTTAATTGAAGAAATGAACAGTTTAGGTACTAGTAAAGCAGATAACCAACGTTATGATGAATTACGTGCTAAGAAAACAAGTTTATTCGATAAAGGGGCGCAAGTTTTAGAGCAATATATTGCTAAAAACCCTAACCCAGAGCCAAACATTTACCAACAATTAATTAATATTTACAATGCTGTTGGAAACGATAAAGCTAAAGACATTCAAGCAAAATTAGACGCTTCTAAATAAGTAGTTTTCTTATTATAATTTTAAAACCCATGATGTTTATTCGTCATGGGTTTTTTTATGTCTTTACGTAAGTAATATGGCTTTATAGAAGTGAGGGTAGGAACATCATTTTAACTAAAAATAAGCCCTTTGTTTTGTGTTTCTTAAATGGTTAATATTAGTTTGGCTATTTTAGGCTAAACGCTCTTTGAATAGCTTTAAATACTGTTTGGAGTTTTAATACATAATCATTTCAGAAAATTAATGGGTAATAGACATAAAATTAATTGTAACCTTGAGTTTTGGTGGGACGGATAGGGGACTAACATCTTAAAAATCCGAAATGAATTTTACCAAAACAATCTGGACTATCAAGTTGGGGCTATGGATAACATTTATAATTGGATGTTTGGAAAATAAGAAGATATTAATCGTATTATAAGATGGTTTCTTTGGGGGCATTAATGAGAAAAATCTACTCCTACGTCAATCATAATTAGCATTACAGTTAAAGCAGATTTATGTTGCTTGATCCGTTTTAAGATTTATTACTGGATTATTATATTAAGGATTAGGAAAGAATGGTGTATTAGTAATCCTATTATTTCTTGGTGCTAAAATGGTTTAAAGGATTAGTAGTTTAACTCAGTGGGGGAATTGAGGTTGATATGATATTTAAGAAACCTTTTAGTTAAGGTTAATTAAATTTTATTTTCAATGGTACCCTTGGGTTAAGATTACAACGAATAAGGAGTAGCTTAGATTGAATTAAAAGGTAGTGAGGAGTAAGAAATTCTATGCCAATAAAAAAGCCGCTGTAAAGCGGCTTTTTTTAATTTATATGATAATAGGATGATTAATTATCAGTGTCTTCTAAGATAATAAACTTAGAACGTCTGTTAGCTTGATGTTCTTCTTTAGTACATTTTACACCGTTAGAACAACCGTTAACCAATTGAGTTTCTCCGTAACCAATAGCACTTTCAATTCTACTTGGATCAATCTCTCTAGATAAGATATAATCTCTAGTAGATTTAGCACGTTTGTCAGATAAGGTTAAGTTATAGTTATCTGGTCCGCGGCTATCTGTATGCGATTCAATTTTAATACGCATATTAGGGTGTTCTCTCATTACCCCAACAATGTTTTCAAGTTCGTAAGCAGCATCAGTTCTAATATCCCATTTGTCGAAGTCGAAGTAAATTGGATTAATAACAATCTCGTCTTCTATAATTAGAGGGATTAAATTAAGATCTGTAATAATTTCGTTTCCGTTGATTAATGATGTATTTACTTCTCTTAAATCGTCTTTGTAATCGGCCTTACTACCTAAAACATTATACTTAGAGTTACACTTCACTCTAAAAGAATACATACCATCTTCTCCAGTCATAACTTGTTGCATAACTTTTCCAGTTTCATCAATTAACTGTACTGTTGCGAAAGATAATGGAACAAGGGTTCTGCTATCTCTAACTGTACCTTTAATAAGTTGAGAACAGATTTCGAATGAATAGATATCGTCGCTTCCCATTCCGCCTTCACGGTTAGAAGATAAATACCCACGGCCATTTTTTGCATCTATATTGAAAGCAAAATCATCGAAACCACTGTTAAAAGGAGCTCCTAAATTTTCAACCTTTGTACCTCCTTTAAGGACATCTGATTTAAAAATATCTAAGAATCCTAAGTTTACATAACTGTCTGATGAAAAGTATAAGGTGTTATCCTCATCAACAAAAGGAAACATTTCTTTTCCTTCAGTGTTAACCGCAGCACCTAAATTAACAGGAAAACCATAATTGTCTTCTCCTAAAATGGCTACTTTCCAAATATCTGTTTGACCAAATCCACCTTCTCTATCTGAAGTAAAGTATAACGTTTTGTTATCTGGACTTAAAGCAGGGTGACCAGTAGAGTATACACGGTCGTTAATAGATAATTCTTTAACATCTTGCCAAGTACTATCTATATACGTTGCTTTATAGATTTTTAAGTGAGAAGTTCCTTCTCGGTCTGCTTTTAATTTTTTGTTTTTACTTACGTTATCTCTAGTAAAATACATGGTTTTACCGTCGTTGGTAATAGCAACACTAGCTTCATGATATTTAGTATTGATATCGGACCCTTTAATATAGTTAGGGTAGCTATAGTTTAATGCATCTTCACCATCTGTAGCTTCAGAAATTTGAGACTGGTAGATGTCTAGGAAAGGTTCATTGTTCCATACATATAATTCGTCTCTATTCTTTTTAGAAGTAGAAGCAAAGTAAAAGGTTCCATCGTATTCAACCCCACCAAAATCTGAATTTTTAGTGTTTATTGGTAAATTTACTAATTCAACATAAACCCCTTCGGTACTTTTAAGTTTTTCATATAAAGCTACATTTGTAAAATCGGTTCCTTTGATTCGATCTTCATCTTTCTGAACTTCATTAAACTTTTCTAAGTATACCACAGCTTCATCGTACTGACCAAGACTTCTTAATGACTGAGCATATTTATAATAGTAAATAGGATCTATATCCTCGTATTTATTTACAGCTACTTCATACCATTGAGCAGCTTTTTCTGAATTTGAGTTGTTGTAGTAACAATCTCCTAATCGCGTTAATACGTGGGCGCTACTGTCTCCTTTTTTTACAGCTTCTTGATATAAATCACTTGCTTTAACATAAGCGTAATTTTTGAAGAATTTGTCGGCTACCTTTTTTTGAGCAAAGATAAAAGTACTCGAGAGCGCTAGTATTGTTAATATAATTTTTGTCTTCATAGTGGTAGTCTTTAGAAATATCTAGGGGATTTAATACGTCTTTCTTTAAATAATTCGAACATTAACATGATTTCGTGGGTTCCGCTTTGGTAGTGTCTTATTTCAGAATTCACTGGGAATTCATAAGTGTAACCAATTCGTATTTGTTTAGAAACTTGGAAATCAACCAAAGCTCCAATTGCATTTGTTCCTCTAAATCCATAATCAATAGTTCCATCTTGTAGGTCTCTATCATCTACACCTGGATTATGTCTATAACCAGCACCTAACCATAATTTTTCGTAAAATAAGAAATTAGCAGTTAAGTCGTAAGATAAAGGTGCTCCATTTGTCGCTTTTACAAGGAACGATGGTTTAAACTTAGTGTAGTCTCCAAGGTTAAATACAAATCCACCTGTAAAATAATAACTAACACGTTCTAACGCTTCGTACTCATCTGTAGCGTAATCGGTATTTAGAATACGAGGTGCCGATAAACCTAAATACCATCTGGTAGAGTGCCAGTATACACCAGCACCAAAGTTAGGCGACCAACGATCTTCTATACCATAAATAACAGGGTCGTTAGGGTTGTCTAATCTAAAACCTTGATCTAAGCTATATTGGGTAAAACCAGCATTAAGACCAAAGGCTAATTTAGAGTTTTCTCCTGTTTTAATAGTATATGAAAAACTTCCATATAAATAATTAAAGTTTTCAGGACCAAGTTCATCATGGATATAAGATCCTCCAATCCCGATTTTCTCGTTATTAAGAGGTGAGTGTATAGATAGTGTTTCTGTGTTTGGTGCACCATCTATACCTACCCATTGGCTTCTGTGTAATCCAACTACACTTAATGTACCTCTACTTCCTGTATATGCAGGGTTAATAGATATGGTATTATACATATATTGGGTGAACTGAGGCAATTGTTGTGCCATCCCGACCGTACAACTCAATAATGCAATAGCTACTATGTGATATTTTAAAATTTTCATAGGTTATTTTTTATTTGGTTCCTAAGTAAATTGGACCTGTCAGTGGTTTCAATCCGCTATTTTTTAATGTTACTATGTAATAATATGTTCCTGTTGGTAAGTGATTAGAATTACCAAATGCACTTGAATCGTTTTGACCACTCCAGTTGTTTTGGTAATTAAGTGATTTATAAACTAAAGCACCCCATCTGTTATAAATTTCAACCTCTATAACAAATCCACATCTGTCTATACCTGTTACAGTGAAGAACTCATTCCATTGGTCACCATTTGGTGTAATCGATGTTGAAATGATAGGATCACAAGTAGGAGGAACACAATCTTCATTAATATCTAAAGTTACAGTTGTTTGATTTTGACATCCTGAGTCTTCAGTAAAGGTAAATACATATGTTCCAACTTCTGAGTCGATAGGATCGAATATGCTACCATTAAGGGTTGCATCTCCAGAATCTACTACCCAAGTACCACTTGAAGTATTATCGGCTAAATAGCTGTTTAAGTCTATTGGACCACCTTCTGTACAAGCACTATCTGAAACTAGAACTGGTTCTTGATGTACATTAACAGTAATTGTTTGTGTAAATACTGAAGTATTACCACTAGAATCTGATACTGTCCATTCTCTTATTATTAAGTAGTTTTCGTTTGCTGCACCACTAGAGGTATTCTCTTCTGTATAATCTACAGTTAAATCTGTAGAACAGTTGTCTGCGAATACTAAATCTGGTTTAGCAGGTACGTCTGTACAATTAACTAAAACTTCTGTATCTAAGTCGCTAACTAGAGTAGGAGGTGTTGTATCTGCTACTGTAATAATTTGAGATACTTCAGTAGTGTTTCCACAAGCATCAGTAAATGTCCAAGTTCTTGTAATGATACTACTTGTAGCATCGATATCATTTGTAGTGTCTACACCTGTAGCAGTGATTGACGCTCCACAATTATCGGTTGCAGTTAAATCTATCATTGCAGGTACATCGTCTCCACATTCTACCGTTACATCGGCAGGTACAGTTGGAGCAGTAGGAGCAACATCATCTATAACAGTTATTACTTGAGTAGTTGTTGTTGAATTTCCACTACTATCTGTAAACATCCAAGTACGTGTAATAATTACGTTACAAGCATCGGCATTATCTATAGTTTCAGTTCCTGCATCAGTAATAGTTCCATCACATGCGTCTGTCGCTGTTAAAGTGTCTAAAGCAGGCACATCATCTATACAAGCATATGTTGTGTCTGCAGGAGCGTTATCTACTACAGGAGCAGTTTCATCAGTATAAGTAATCGTAGCAGTAGTTGTTACGAAATTACCAGCAGCATCGGTAACAGTGAATGTTACAGTTGTTGCGCCATCTGTGTAATTGTTAGTCCAAGTAATGTCTGAACAGAAATCAATGGCAGTAGCACCTCCGTTATTCGCTAACCATGCATTAATAATATCAGTTGGATCTTCGTTACATTCAATTACTAAATTTTGAGCAGGTGTGTCAATAACCGGAGCCGTTTGGTCTGTATAAGTAATCGTAGCCGTAGTAGTTACAAAGTTACCATTAGCATCTGTAGCAGTAAATGTTACAGAGGTAGCACTAAATGTGAAGTTATTAGTCCAAGTAATGTCTGAACAGAAATCCGTAGCAGTAGCACCACCGTTATTCGCTAACCAAGCATTAATAGCATCAGTTGGATCTTCGTTACATTCAACTACTAAATTTTGAGCAGGAGTGTCAATTACCGGAGCCATTGTGTCTGTATAAGTAATCGTAGCAGTAGTTGTTACGAAGTTACCATTAGCATCTGTAGCAGTAAATGTTACAGAAGTAGCACCAGTAGTGAAGTTATTAGTCCAAGTAATGTCTGAACAGAAATCTGTAGCAGTAGCACCACCGTTATTCGCTAACCAAGCATTAATAACATCGGTAGGATCCTCGTTACATTCAACTACTAAATTTTGAGCAGGAGTGTCAATAACCGGAGCCATTGTGTCTGTATAAGTAATCGTCGCCGTCGTCGTTACAAAGTTACCATTAGCATCTGTAGCAGTAAATGTTACAGAAGTAGCACCAGTAGTGAAATTGTTAGTCCAAGTAATGTCTGAACAGAAATCAGTAGCAGTAGCACCACCGTTATTCGCTAACCATGCATTAATAATATCAGTTGGATCTTCGTTACATTCAATTACTAAATTTTGAGCTGGTGTGTCAATAACAGGAGCCGTTTGGTCTGTATAAGTAATCGTAGCCGTAGTAGTTACAAAGTTACCATTAGCATCTGTAGCAGTAAATGTTACAGAGGTAGCACCAAATGTGAAGTTATTAGTCCAAGTAATGTCTGAACAGAAATCCGTAGCAGTAGCACCGCCGTTATTCGCTAACCAAGCATTGATAACATCGGTAGGGTCTTCGTTACATTCAACTACTAAATTTTGAGCAGGAGTGTCAATAACCGGAGCCATTGTGTCTGTATAAGTAATCGTAGCCGTAGTAGTTACGAAGTTACCATTAGCGTCTGTGGCAGTAAATGTTACAGAAGTAGCACCAGGAGTGAAATTGTTAGTCCAAGTAATGTCTGAACAGAAATCTGTAGCAGTAGCACCACCGTTATTTGTTAACCAAGCATTGATAACATCGGTAGGGTCTTCATTACATTCAACTACTAAATTCTGAGCTGGTGTGTCAATAATTGGAGCAGTGTCGTCTGTATAAGTAATCGTAGCAGTAGTTGTTACGAAGTTTCCATTAGCGTCTGTAGCAGTAAATGTTACAGAAGTAGCACCAGTAGTGAAATTGTTTGTCCAAGTAAGGTCTGAACAATTATCAGTTGCAGTAGCACCACCATTATTAGCTAACCATGCATTAATAACATCCGTAGGATTTTCGTTACATTCAACTACTAAATCTTGAGCAGGTGTTTCAATAATAGGAGCAATATTATCTGTAAGGATAATTGTTGCTGAAGTTGTGCTTACATTTCCACAGGCATCTGATGCTGTAAAAGTAACCGTAACATCTGAAGCATTAACTAAAGAACTAGGATCAAAATCATTACTCCAAGTTACATCAGAACATACATCCTGTCCCATTGCACCTCCATTTGTGTTTAACCAAGTTTGAATCTCGGTAATATTTGAATCTCCACATTCCACTGTTATGTCTTGAGCTGCTGTAGTAATTTCAGGAGCAAGTTCATCTATAATGGTATAAGTAGCTGCTGTATTTACTGAGTTTCCACACGCATCAGTAGCTGTAAAGATTACTTCTACAGCACCGTTACAAATGTCTGCAGTTGAATCGTAGTTATTAGTCCAAGTTACATCAGAACAACTGTCATATGCTAATGCATATCCGTTAAGTTCTACCCAAGCATCGATAGTTGGATTTCTTTGTTCCCCATCGCAAGTAAAAACGATATCTGTAGCTTCTTCGATTAGTATTGGAGCAGTTTCGTCTATAACGTTGATAGTTTGAGTACCTACACTAACATTACCACAAGCATCTTCGAAAGTCCAAGTACGTGTAATGATAACGTTACAAGCATCTGAATTGTCTGTTACATCTACAGGAGTTGCTGTTACCATGGCACCACAATTATCTTGAGCAGTTAAGTCGATCATTGCAGGTAATTCATCTGAACAATCAATAGTTACATCTGCAGGAATTGTTGGTACAATTGGAGCTTGAGTATCTGCTACTGTAATGGTTTGAGATACTTCTGTAGAATTTCCACTGTTATCTGTGAATAACCAAGTACGAGTAATAATTACATTACAAGCATCAGTATCGTTAATAGTTTCTGTACCGTTAGATGTGATTGTTCCAGAACAATCATCTGTAGCAGTTAATGGTTCCATTGGAGGAACATCATCAACACATTCTACAGTTAAATCTGCAGGTGCATTATCTACTACAGGAGCAGTAGTATCTTTGTCTACTGTTATGGTTTGTGTCGCTTCAGTTGTGTTTCCACAATCATCTGCAAATATCCAAGTTCGTGTAATAATTGTATTTAAAGGGTTTGAATCATCTACTGTTTCAGTTCCTTGAGATGTAATTGTACCCGTACAATTGTCTGTTGCAGTTAAAGGCTCCATTACAGGAACATCTTCATTACAATCTAGAGTTAAATCAGCAGGAGTAGTATCTACAACAGGTGCTGTTTCATCTTTAACAGTTATGGTTTGAGATACATCGGTTGTGTTTCCACTTTGGTCTGAGAATATCCAGTTACGCGTTATGATTATATTACAAGCGTCTGTATCATTAGTAGTTTCAGTACCGTTAGATGTTATAGTTCCAGAACAGTTATCTGTTGCTGTTAATGTTTGCATTGCAGGTACATCAGTAATACATTGTACTGTTAAATCTGTTGGTGCTGGACCATCTAAAACGGGAGCAGTTTGATCGTTTACTGTTATTATTTGAGATACTTCAGACGTATTTCCACAAGCATCGGCGAATGTCCAAGTACGTGTAATAATAATGTTAGCTGGATCTGAATTATCTTCTGTATCTACACCAGGTACAGTAATCTCACCAGCACAATAGTCTGTTGCTGTAAGATTAATATTAGCTGGAATATCTTCATAACATTCTACAGTAACATCTGCAGGTACGTTTGTTGGTACTGTTGGAGCAGTCTCATCTATTACCGTAATTGTTGCAGTTGCAGTTGCAATATTCCCACAATCATCAGATGTAGAGAAAGTAACGGTAGTTGCGTTGTTAACACCACAAGCTTCTAAGGTAAAAGAATCCGGATCAAAATCGTTAGTCCATGTTACTTGCTCTGAACAAACATCTGTTGCGATAGCACCACCATTAGAAGTTAACCAAGTATTTAAAGTACTTTGCGAATTTTCATTACATTCTAATACTAAATCTGTTGGTGCAGTGTCTATTGTAGGTGCATTAACATCGATAAGAGTGTATGTGGCAGATTTTGTAACTGAGTTTCCACATGCGTCAGTAGCTGTAAATTCTACGGTAACCGACTGATTACATGTAAGGGCTTCACCATTATAGTTGTTTGTCCAAGTAATATCAGAACAATTATCTTCAGCTAAAGCATATCCATTAAGCTCTACCCAAGCGTCAATTGTTGGATTTCTTTGCTCTCCATCACATTCATAAACAATATCTTGTGGATCATCGAAGAATATGGGAAGAACATCATCTACCACCATAATATTTTGAGATATCTCTGTAGTGTTACCGCAAGCATCTGCAAATGTCCATGTACGAATTACTGATTGGTTACAGCTATCTGAAGGTACTACAGTGTCTACACTTGTTGCAGATATGGTGCCTGCGCAATTATCTAATGCTTGTAAAGTAAGAGGGGCAGGAAGATCTGTTAAACAACTAACTGCTGTATCTGCAGGAGCTTCTGGCGCAACAGGAGCAGTAGTATCTACTACATTTATTGTTTGCGAAACTTCAAAAATATAATCACATGAATCTTTGAAAGACCATGTACGTGTTATAATGATATTACATGGATCTGCAGAGTTAATTGTGTCTTGTGGAAGCGAAGTCATAGTATTTCCTGGCGAACAATTATCTGGAGCAGTTAAAGGCTCTCCGGCAGGAACATCTGTAAGACATTCATAAGTAGCATCTATAGGTGGCACAGGCAATGTGTCATCTTCAAAAGATAAGGTTATGTTATAAATTACATATTTGTCCTTAGTTGCTGTATATTGTAAAGATAATTGATCTTGATTTGGAGCAACTGTATCTGGACGAAGACTATCTCCAAAAGGAAGATCAAATTTATGTAAGTCTAAGCCATATATTGTACCACTAGGAAACCTTTCAGTACCGTCAACAGTTATAGTTGAATTAAAAAAGTTTAAAGAGGTATTTGGACCATGTTGTAGACGGTTTAGGTAATTACCTGTTCCTCCAAATTGCGTAGTTAAAGCATCACCATCTAAATCAAGATCTCCTTCTCCAGCCATAATCCCTATTTGGCCTCTTACAACATCGGCAGTATTTAAGTTGCTAATATCTAGGTTGATATATCTACTTGGGACATACCCAGCGTCACCTGGAACATTTTTAAAAGAATAACCATCGAAAACACCAATATTACGCACTTTCATAGCTGTGTTTTGGTAAACAATAATCATACTCCAACCTCCATAATAGCCAATCCCAAGGTTTGATGTATTGTCTTTACCTTCTACTAAGGCGATATCGGCCACAGTATAACTACCGGTACCGTTATTTTTAACAAAATCTGTAACATCTGCAAATGCGATATACATATTATCATATATACTTTCAGGATAGTATATATCGTTATCTGCAGCGGTTATAGTTGTATATGCTGAGTTAGGACCTTTTAAGGAAACTATTCCCTTATTTAAGGTTTTTGGCCCATTATCGGTTTGTACAACAAAACTTTTATCTGGACCTGGACGACCTGTCCAATATAATCCGGCATAAACAATTTCAGAATTGTTAGTAACCTGCCCACTTTCATCTAAAAGATTAATGTCTGCAGTCGATGAGTTGATTGTAGTAATATCATTATCTACATCTACATAAAACATGTCTCCAGAATCATTACTCTGTCCTGGGGTATCAGGAGCAAGGTTTGTATTACCTATTATAGTAAAATCTCCTTGAACAGTAAAATTAGCCCTTGAGCTAAATGGTACTGCTGACTGGCCATGGCTATAAAAACTAAAAGCCATTAGCACTAATGCTAACAGCGAATACTGTTTAATGTTTTTATATGCCTTAATTTTCTTAGCGTAAAATTTTTTCATTTCAAAATCGATTAAGTTATCCTAATACTGCCTATGAGGGATTATTAACATTGTAACTATGAGTTATTCTTGGGTCTATTAAAAAATGTAACGGGTTGGCAATTGGCATTCTTGTTACATTAAATTCTTTTATGCTCGATAGTTTCTGCTTGAAACTATTTTTTTTATAGATGTAAAAGCTATTTGCTTTTAGTATATTAACTAAAGCAGTTAAGTGCGGTAATAAATTTGAGGTGTAATGTCTTATCATGTAGCAATTTATTGATTAAAATTTTTCTCTTTTTCTGTTAAATATTATCCAATGAATTTCAATAGGTAATGGTTTTACTTTTGGTTAGGAAGTAAAATCATTTGCGAGGGAGTAAAGCGTTTGAGGGAATGCTCTGTAAACTAGAGCAAAAGGCTTTGTGTATTGAAATTAGACTTGGGATCATATTTATTACAATTTATGATAACAAAAAACGGTAGTTAAAAGGAGTTAAAAAAAAATAAATGTTAAAGGACTTATAAATTCGACAAAGTGACCCGAGGATACATATTATCGGTTAATTCGGTAGTTTGTCGAGTATAATTTTCTATACATTTAAATATTACTGTATTTACTTACTTCTGTCGTACTTTAGTTACTAGTTAATAATTTGTTTATTAACATATTATGATTAAGATTTTGTTAAATTTTAACTTAAATTTTTATGAAAAAACTAATTCTTATTAGGCATGGAAAATCATCATGGAAATATGATGTAGAAGACATGTATCGGCCTTTAAAATCGGTAGGTGAAGCTAATACCATTAAGGTTTGCAAAACATTTTTAGAAATGTCGGAAATTTCTTTAAAAAATGTGTTTTCAAGTCCGTCAAAACGTACAAGAGATACTTGCGAAATTTTTATTAAAAATTATAGTAATCCGGATAAAATTGAACCCCAAATTATTCAAAATTTATACGATTTTGAAGGTCGAAAATTAGTGCAATTTATTAAATCTTTAGATAATGATTTAGATACTGTTTTTATTTTCGGACATAATAATGCACTCACTAATTTCGTGAATGCTTATGGCGATTTTTATATTGAAAATGTGCCTACAAGTGGACTTGTTGTTCTTGAATTTTTAATAGACAATTGGAGTGATCTTAGTAAAGGAAGTATTAAATTAAAATTATTTCCTAAGGAATTAATCTGATTTTTTTTATTTTAATCCCTTTTAATAACAATCAAAAAACGGTATTGAAACCTAAATACAATATATTTGTAATTAGTATAAAAGAACGATTTGCATGATAAAAGTTGATAAAACGAATAACACTTATATAAATAGAGAACTTAGTTGGCTTCAGTTTAATGCTAGAGTACTACAAGAGGCAGAAGATAAAAATGTTCCATTAATAGAAAGGTTACGATTTCTAGGTATTTTTTCTAATAATTTAGATGAGTTTTTTAAAGTAAGATATGCGACTGTTAAGCGTATAGATCAAGCAGGTAAGGCTGGTAAGAGTGAATTAGGAGGAATTAAGGCCAGCGAACTTTTAGAGATTATTACTGGAATTGTAATTGAACAGCAAGCTGAAAGCTTAGAGATTTTAAATGATATCCAGAATAAATTAAAACATGAGAATATCTTTATTATAGATGAAACTCAAATTAAACCTTCACAACATCAGTTTGTTAAGCAATATTTTATTCAAAAAGTCAGTCCAGCTTTAGTTACCATTATATTAAACGATTCTATAAAATTACCTTTATTAAAAGATAGTGCAGCCTATCTTGCGGTTAAGATGGTTATGAAATCGGGAGATCACCAATATGCATTAATAGAAATTACTAAAAATATGGATCGCTTTGTCGTGCTTCCTCAAGAAGACGATAAGGACTATATTATTATGTTAGACGATTTATTGCGTTATTGTTTAAGTGATATTTTTAATATTTTCGATTATGAGACCATTTCGGCACATATGATAAAAATTACAAGAGATGGCGAATTGGATTTTGAAAGTGATTTAAGTAAAAGTTTTATAGATAAACTTTCAGATAGTGTTAAACATAGGCAAACTAGCGAACCGGTTCGGTTTGTGTACGATAAGCAAATAGATCAAGAAACGCTTCAGTATTTACTGCATAAAATGAACATTGAGCCTTCCGATAGTATTATTCCTGGAGGTCGTTACCATAACAGAAGAGATTATATGGGGTTTCCTAGTTTAGGAAGAACCGATTTGTTGTACGATAAAATAGAACCACTACCAATTAAAGGTCTGAGTTTAGAAGAAAGTATTTTTTCAGCAATTTCAAAAAAGGATTATTTATTATACGCTCCATATCATACTTTTTCTTATGTCGTTAAATTTTTACGAGAAGCAGCATTAGACCCAAAGGTAAAAACTATTAAAATTACAATTTATAGGTTAGCCGAAATTTCTCATATCGCTAGTTCTTTAATTAATGCGGCTAAAAACGGAAAACGAGTTACTGTTTCTATAGAATTACAAGCACGTTTTGATGAGCAAGCTAATATCGCGTATGCCGAACAAATGGAATTGGAAGGAATCAATCTTATTTTTGGTGTTCAGGGCTTAAAGGTACACAGTAAAATGTGTGTTATAGAACGCGAAGAAAATAAGAAAATTAAGCGTTACGGATTTGTAAGTACAGGAAACTTTAATGAATCTACCGCAAAAATATATACCGATTATACGCTATTTACAGCAAATCAGAAGATATTAAAAGATATTAATAAGGTTTTTAGCTTTTTTGAAACAAATTATTTAATATTCAGATATAAACATATTATCACTTCACCTCATTATACTCAAAAAGCACTTTTCAAATTAATTGATACCGAGATAATTAATGTTAAACTTGGTAAGCCGGCTAGTATTAGACTTAAAATGAATAGTATTTCTAGCTACAAAATGGTTGATAAGCTATATGAAGCTAGTAGAGCAGGTGTTAAAATTCAAATGATAGTAAGAGGATTGTGTTGTTTGGTACCTGGAATTAAGGGCATGAGCGAAAATATTGAAGTTATAAGTGTTGTAGATAAGTTTCTAGAGCATACAAGGCTTTATATGTTTGCAAATGGCGGGGATCCAAAAATATTTATTTCGTCTGCAGATTGGATGACGAGAAATATTGAAAATAGGGTAGAAGTAACTTGTCCAATTTACGATGAAAATATCAAGCAAGAATTAATAGATACCTTTAATATTTGTTGGAGCGATAATGTAAAAGCGAGATTGTTAAACTTGGAGCAGACTAATGAATATAAAAGAAATAAGAAAGAAAAAGTGAGATCGCAGTTTGCAACCTACGAATATTACTTAAACAAGCTAAAAGAATAAAATGCTAACAATAAAAAAATATGCAGCAATCGATATCGGATCAAACGCCGTAAGATTGCTTATTGCAAATATTATTGAAGAAGAAGGTAAGCCAACAAAATTTAAAAAAAGCTCTTTGGTTCGTGTACCCATTCGTTTAGGTGCAGATGTGTTTCTAAATGGTAAAATATCAGAACACAATACAGAGCGCATGGTAGATACTATGCATGCCTTTAATTTGCTAATGCGTTCTCATAAAGTAGAAAAATATAAAGCTTGTGCTACATCGGCTATGCGTGAAGCAAAAAATGGACAAGAAGTTGTATCACAAATATTAGAAAAATCTGATATTAAAATAGATATTATTGAAGGCGATGAGGAAGCAGCCATTATTGCGGCTACCGATTTAAATGCTTATATAAACCCAAACAAAACTTATTTATATGTCGATGTGGGTGGGGGTAGTACCGAGTTTACCGTTATTCACGAAGGGGAAACAGCAATATCAAGATCGTTTAAAATAGGAACGGTAAGATTGTTAAACGATATGGTTAAAAAGGAAACTTGGAATGACCTTGAAACTTGGATAAAAGATAATACTAAGAAATACGATAAAATTGATTTAATCGGTTCTGGGGGAATATTAATAAGATATTTAAGGTTTCAGGTAAAGCCATAGGAAAGCCTTTAACTTTTTTTTATTTAACCTCATATTATAACATGTTACAATCGTATTCTTATGAGGAGCGTATTACAGAATTAGACTTAAACCAGGATAGAGCAGATGTTATTATTCCTGCCGCAAGAATATATCTATCTGCTATGAAATGGAGCGGGGCTAAAGATATTTATGTACCGAAAATTGGTTTAAGTGACGGAATTATAAAAAGTTTATATTACGAAACGGTATCGAGTAAAATTTTGGAATAACGGATTTTTTGTGCCGTTTATCTTTTTTTTCCTACAATTATCTAAAATTATATTAAAGTGATTTTTTAATTTTAACTTAGCAGCAAAATCTATCATTATGAAAAAAATTACCTTACTAGTCTTAACCATTCTAGCCACGACAACGAGTTTTGCTCAATTTGACTTATTTGGAGTTAGAGCCGGTATTAATATATCCAACTTGGATTATAGTTCTGAAGTTCCGAGTGGAAATGCACACAGAAACGGAGTTGTAGTTGGATTTACAGCGCAATTTGCACTATCAGACCATTTTTCTATTGCCCCTGAAATTCAATATTCAGCCGAGGGAGCAAAGGAAGAAGAATTAAGATTAGATTATTTAAACCTTCCTGTATTTGCTAAATACAGTATTAACGAAAAATTATCTTTTGGAGTAGGTCCACAAATGGGATTAAAAATCCATGAGTATAAAGACGGATATCAAAACCTAATGTTTTCTGGAGTAGGTGTTATAGAATACTTGTTTTACGAAGATTTTTACGTAGATGTTAGGTATTCTTACGGATTTACAAATGTTTATGACGACGATCAGCCGTATGAAGCAAAAAACAGTAATATCCAGATAGGAATCGGTATGAAAATATTTTAGTACTATTTAATTTACAAAAAAAGCCTGTGTTTAAAGTTTTAAACACAGGCTTTTTTTGTGATGGACTTGCAACAAAAAAATGGACAAATAGTTGAATGACTATGCAGCTAGTTTAAGGTTATATATGTCTAATTCAAATTCTCTTATAGTTCTATTTCCTAAAAAGGAATGTCTTCTTCTACTATTGTACCAGGTTTCTATCCATCCAAAGATGGATAACTCCGCTTCAGATCTCAACTTATAATTGTGCCTATAAACCCATTCTACCTTTAAAGATTTAAAGAACGATTCTGCAACTGCGTTATCCCAGCAATTACCTTTTCTGCTCATAGATTGGTTTACTAAGCCTTTGTAACTTTTAATTAAAGAGGTGAACTTATGGCTGGCATATTGTATACCTCGGTCAGAATGAAAAATTAAAGACTGGGTTAAAGTTGTTTTCTTTATAGCCATATGCCAAGCTTTAATAATAGTATCCTCTGTGCTTAGGTTATCGCTTAGAGCCCACCCAACAACTTTACGGTTAAACAAATCAATAATGACAGTAAGATATAACCAGCCTTGTTTGGTTTTAATATAGGTAATATCACTTACCCAAACTTGATTTTGTCTGCTTACTTCAAAGTTTTGGTTTAATAAATTAGGTGCTATAGGATAATTATGCTTACTATCTGTGGTTGCTTTAAACTTACGTTTTCGTTTTGCAAACAAATAATTAGCACTCATAATACGCGCCACTCTGGGCTTTGATATTTTATAGCCTAATGTCTCCAGTTCTGTTTTTATTCTAGGAGAACCATAGCTTTGAAAACTATCCTTAAATATACCTTTAATAAGCGCAGTTACCTTTTGATTTTCTAACCATAATTTACTTGGTCCTGATTGCAACCAATGGTAATAACCGCTTTTGCTTACCTTTAATATTTGACACATCGTCTCGACAGGAAATCTCATAAGGTGTTGTTTTATAAACCTGTATTTTTCTTGTCGATCGCGGAGAAGATGCTGATGGCCTTTTTTAAGATGTCACGTTCCATTTCAGCACCCTTTAAAGCTTTTTTTAATCGAGCCATCTCTTTTTCTTCATCGGTCATTTTAGGATTACCACGGCCTGGAAAACTGTTCTTACCGTAATCTTTTAACTCTTTACGCCAACGGTAAAGTACGGATGGGAATATGTCCAGGTCTTCACATACTTGCTTTACATTGCCTTTGGCATAACTCAACTCGACTGCTTTTTGTTTAAATTCTAAGGTGTAATGTTTAGATTTTCTTCTCATAATGGCTAAGATAAAAACTAACTAACATATTCTCTCATCTTTACGTCCAGTCTAATATAGGAAGTCCAGTCGATTCAATTTTAGTATTTAAATATTTCACTACAGACTATATTTTTTTTGCCACCATCTTTTTATGGTATTAGGATTTTTACCATATCCGTATCCATATCCGTAACCATAACTTTTTTTATGATCAACATCATTTAGAAGTATGGTCATATTAGGTAATCTTTTTTCATCGTACATGGTCTTCGCAATATGCAATCCTCGTTTATCAATATAATTAGCACGAACTACATAAATAAATAAATCAGCATATTTACTTATGAGTAACGTATCTGTCACCAAACCGATAGCAGCAGTGTCTACAATTATATAATCGTATTGAAGTCTTAATCCATGGAATAACTCAACTATACGATCATTCATTAGTAATTCTGCAGGATTTGGAGGTATGGTACCAGAAGGTATTATATTTAAATGAGGATTATGTTTTATTGGAATTATTATATCTTCAATTTTTAATGAATTATTACTTATAAAATCGGTTAGACCTTTCTTGTTTTTTACATCTAAATATTTAGATGCTTTAGGAACTCTTATGTCCGTTTCTATAAATAAAACTTTTTTATCTGAGTATGATAATGATAAAGCTAGATTGACTGAAGTATGTGACTTCCCTTCTTTACTAGTTGTAGAGGTAATAAATATAATTTTAGCGCGATCCTGTATATTTTTCAACATGAAATCTATGTTTGTTCTTAAAATTCTAAAAGCCTCAGCTTTTGGTGAATAATCTACTTTCTTTACAGTAACATCTTTTGAGTTTGATTTAGGTATTTCACCAATAAATGGTATTTTTAAATAATCTATTAAATCTTTTTTTGTATGAATTTTGTTATCCAATAAGTTTTGTAAATAAATTATTGAAATAGGAACGAACAGACCTAATATAAAAGAAGCTAATAATATAATGTTCTTTTTAGGAGAAACAGGGTTACTTGAAGCATAAGCTTTATCTATTATTTTAGCATTTGGAGAAGACATACCTAAAGAAATAGCTGTTTCTTCTCTTTTTTCTAGTAAATAAAGGTATAAAGATTCCTTTATATTTTGTTGTCTTGTGATATCTCTAAACTGACGTTGTTTTCCTGGAGCAGAATAAATTTGAGAGCTAATTCTATCGTCCTCTTTATTTAAATTATTTAGGGTAATTTGATTAGTTTGTTTTATGTTTTCTAGGCTTTGTTTTAAATTTTGTTTAAGCGCACTTATTTGATTATTAAGATTTATTACTGTTGGATTCTTTTCACTTGAGTTTTTTAAAATCCTATTTCGTTGTAGTACCAATTCGTTATGACTCTTTGTTATTTGGGAAAGTCCGGAGTCTGTAATTCCTATGTCTGCAGGTAATAAGTCAGAATCTTTATCGTTTTCAGTTAGATGGTCACTCATGTAATTAATTAACTGTAATTGATTTGATGTTTTTATTATATTGGACTCATTTTCTCTTTCACTCTGTAGATATATATCTGCTTGTGATGCAAGTGCTGTTAATTTATTCTTTTTTTGGAGAGTTTCTGCAGTAAAATCAATGTTTTCAAGTTCTATAGATACATTCTCTAATCTCTTATTAATAAAATCAGATGTACTTTTTACAATTAATTCTTTATCTTTTATAACATCAATATTATATTTTTCAATAATTTTATTTAATATAGCTACAGCTTTATTTGGAGTTGTTTCTTCTAAGCTCAGTTTAATAACGTTAGATTTTTGATCATTTGAAATTTTAATTTCTTTTAGATACTCATCAACAACTAATTCATAAGGAGATATCTTTATTTCTATAAATGTTCCTGTGTTAGCTCCATATCTTCCAGGGTTGGGAGTAATAATTAAATTTCCATATTCTGTTGAAATTTTATTCCCAAAAGTATACGAAACAGGAGGGTCTGAGTTATTGAATTTAAGTAATTTACTTTTATCATTTTGGTATAAATCAAATTTAGATTCTGATAGGATTTTTATATAAAAAGAAGTATTAATATTCTTTATAATAGAGTCTGCCATAAGAAAATTAAGATTTACAGGTGGATTAACAAAAACTTCTTGGTTTTTTATCTGACCTGAAACATAAAACTTGATGTTTAACTTCAACTCATCGACAACCTCACTAATTATAGTTCTTGATTTTATAATTTCAATTTCATCAACTACTTTAGTGAAAGTGTTAGAGAACATTCCGTAATCTTGAAGTGCAGAAATTTCTGGCATTTTTTTAGAATTTTCATCCTCTTGAATTTTAATCGTTGCTTTTGCATTATATTTGAATGTAGAATATTTGATTTTCAAATAACCTAAACCTATAAAAAAAAATAAACTTAAAAGAATTAGTTTCCATTTAGAAAGATATAAATTAAAAATATTTATAAACTCTTCTTTATTGTTTTTAGATTGAATGTTCATAATCAATTGTTAATTATTAGTGCTGTAATTGTAGCTAATGTAGCTATTGCAGAGATGAGTACAATATTATTCTGATTGTATTTCGAAGATTTAGATTTAGCTTTATTTGGTTCTACGTATATTACATCATTCTGTCTTAAATAATAATATGGTGAGTTTAAAACACTTATAGAGGTTAAGTCAAATTTAAAATACCTATTTTCACCATCAATCTCTCTGATTAAGAATACGTTTTCTCTTTTTCCGTAAATTGTTAAATCTCCTGCCAAGCCTAGAGCTTCTGTTAGAGAGATTTTTTCATCCTGGACGTTATAAGTTCCAGGTCTATTTACCTCTCCTAATATTGTAATAACAAAATTAGCAAGCCTAATGTTTACTATTGGGTCTTTCAAATATTCAGTCAATTTATTTTTTAGATAATTATTGGCCTCGCTTCTTGATAAACCACCAATTTTAATTGTACCCAATATTGGAAATTCTATATTCCCAAATTTATCTATTAAATAAGTTTGCATTTTCAATGTACCCTGTGCACTAATAATCGAAGTGGTATTGTAAGAAACGGCGGGTAAATTAAATGGCTTTGCCGCTTCAGGATCTAATGCTGAAACATCTATCGTTAGTAAATCATCAGGTTTAAAACGTATTTCAAAATCAGGTAAGTTGTTTGAGGAGGAGATAAGTTCATCCTGAAAGTAAGCAATGTTTTCAGAAGATCCACATGAACACAATAAATAGGATCCTATAAATATTGTTAATAATTTAATGTTTTTCATATTGATTAATTGCGTTGATTTTGGTTAATTGATGTTTTTTATTTGTCTAGAACTTCAAATTCTGAATTATTTGAAATATACTCAGGAACAATTTCTTTGATTTTACTAACAATTTCTAAATTTTGCCAATAGGAAATGTTATCATTTAAATCGGTTATTACTTTACAGAGGTTTTTAGAATCTATCATTTTAGACTTTGCTATCATTATTTTTTCATGATAAGTAGGTTTCGTGTTTTCATCATTAGCTAGTAGTTCTTCATATATTTTTTCACCAGGCCTTAAACCCGTAATAGCAATATCAATATCCGAAGGGTAATTAAGACCTGACAATGTTATCATGTTTAAGGCTAAATCGAAAATCTTAACTGATTTTCCCATATCGAAAACAAATATTTCACCTCCTTTACCCATAGCTGCTGCCTCCAATACTAATGAACATGCTTCGGGTATCGTCATAAAATATCTAGTTATATCTTTATGGGTTACAGTTAATGGACCTCCCTTCTCTATCTGTTTTTTGAATAAAGGTATCACGGAACCATTCGATCCTAAAACATTTCCAAAGCGCGTAATTATGAATTTTGTTCGGTTTTCTTTATTAAGACAGCTAATGTATAATTCGGCAATACGTTTTGTGGCTCCCATAACATTAGTAGGGTTAACAGCTTTATCTGTAGAAACCATTACAAACTTTTTAACTTCGTATTTTATTGCTAAATTGGAAATACTTATTGTCCCTCCAACATTTACACTCACGGCCTCAAAAGGATTGTTTTCCATGAGAGGAACATGTTTGTATGCTGCAGCGTGAAAGATAATATCGGGTCTATAATTAGAAAATGTTTGATCTAGTCTATAACTATTGCGAACATCTTGAATAATGACTTCAAAATTCTTTATGTTATTTTGTAAAAATTCTTGTTGCAGTTCGTAAAGTGGTGACTCTGCCACGTCAATCAAAATTAATTTTTTATAATTGAATTTCGTTATTTTCCTAGCAATCTCACTACCTATAGAGCCTGCAGCTCCTGTAACAAATATAACTTTGTTGTAATATTCTTCAATAAGTATTGGGTTATCGATACTTATTGGTTCTCTACCTAGTAAGTCTTCAATATTAACGTCTTTAATCTGACTTATTTTTAAATCACCATCTATCCACTGTTGAACCGGCGGGGTAATTTTTACTTTAATATTTTTAGATAAATAATTTTTTGTGATTTCTAATAAACGATCAGAACTAATATTTTGGATAGATATTATTATTTCGTCAATATTATTTTCCTTTATAAATTCTGTCGTAATTTTGGAGGGAGAATAAACCTCCAATAAGTTTATTTTTTTACCTATTTTTCTGATATTATCATCTATGAATCCGAAAATCTCAATATTACTATTTGAGTCGTTTGTAATCGCATCATAAGTAACCATTCCTGAGTTTCCAGCGCCATAAATTAAAATTAAATGATCTTTTTTTCCAGTTAATAGTAGATCAGATTTTATACTGTGATATACTGATCTTATAAAGAATTTTGCTCCAATTAAGAAAAATATATTCAGTAATAAATGAATATAAATTATTGAACCAGGGATATCAAAAACAGAGTCATAATTATAATTACGACTAATGTAAGTTGAAATAATTAATATCGTTGCTAAAAGGTTGATTCCTATTATTATGTTAATAACATCTTTAATACCAGTAAACCTTACGACACCTTTGTGTGAATTAACTAAAATAAAACTAATGGTAGCTGCAATTAATACAAAAGGGACTTGTTTAAAGAATTTAGTAAAATCGAAAGCTAATTCAAAGTTATATCTAATAAGATAGGCTAGAAAAAACGTAAAAGTAACGATACATAAATCAAATAATAAAACCAGCCATTTGGAGGCATATCTATTTGAAAGTTTGATTAATATGTTGTTTATTTTATTCAAAATATTGAATGATTAAAGACACGATTCTGTTTAAATCTTCAGATGTTAAATTAGATCCGCTAGGAAGACATAGCCCACGATTAAATAAATCATCGGATACCCCATTTATATAGCAAGGATAATTCTTGAAAATGGGCTGCTGGTGCATAGGCTTCCATAAGGGACGTGATTCTATATTATCCTCTTCAAGTAACTCTCTTAATTCTTCTCGCTGATTTTTGTTTTTTAGTAATATACAACTTAACCATCTATTGGAAAAATAGCCTTCAGGCTCATTAAGAAATTCAATAGCATTTATATGATTTAATTGTGCTTTATAAAAATTATAATTTTCACGCCTTTTGGTTACGTGGTCTTCTAAAATTGTCATTTGACCTCTACCAATTCCAGCTACAATATTAGACATCCTATAGTTGTAGCCAATATGAGAATGCACGTACGCAATAGCTTTGTCTTTAGCTTGGGTAGCTAAGAAAACAGCTTTATCCTTGTTTTCTTTTGAATTGCAAACTAAAGCACCTCCTCCAGAAGTTGTAATAATCTTATTTCCATTAAAGGATAATATACCAAATTCTCCTAGGGTACCACACTTTTGTTTAAAATAAGAACTTCCTAAGGCTTCTGCACTATCTTCTATAACAGGTATATTGTATGTTTTCGAAAGCAATGAAATCTCTTTGTGCTTGTATGGCATGCCATAAAGGTGAACAGCAATAATAGCTTTTGGTTTTTTACCTTTTGCTATTCTGTCTTTAATTGCTTGTTCTAATAGTATTGGACAAATATTCCAAGTATCCTGTTCACTATCTACAAAAACAGGTGTAGCACCTTGGTAAACTATTGGATTGGCCGAAGCAGAAAACGTTTTTGATTGGCAAATTACTTCATCTCCTTGCGTAATATTTAATAATATTAAGGCTAAATGTAAAGCCGAAGTACCAGAACTAACAGCAGCGACTTGTTTTTTATTATCTAAATAGCTAATTATATCATTTTCAAAACCGGTTACATTTGGTCCTAGAGGTGCAATCCAATTGGAAGAAAAAGCCTCGTTTATAAAGACAATTTCATTGCCACTCATATGCGGAGATGATAACCATATTTTAGATTTCATAAGTAAAATTGTTTGGTAAAGTTTGTCAACAATTTTATGTTTATTCAGGGACTTTGAACATAAAAATAATACAAGTTTTTAATTTTATTTTAAATGCTGTAAGATAATTAAGTATATAAATATCAACAATTAGTTTATAGTAATTCAAATAAAAACGATGAATAGCAGATATTTACGTTAACTCTTAAAAGAGTGTTAAATTGTCTAATTCTGTACTTTTACAGCTATTAAATTAACATTAAAATCTAGTTAATCACCTTGTTTTAATGCAATTAATCTATCGCATTTTGAGAAAGTCAGGTTAGGTTTAAAATGGTTATGTTTTAATGGCTCGTTGATACCGTTTAACCAGTCGATATACATATTTACAATATGCCCTCCAGCTTCATGGGTAAATGGATAACCTCCCCCAAATCGAGGATTTAATTCAAGAACATAATATTTGTTTTTATGTTTTAAAATATCGCAATCTAGGTTCCCTATATGCCCAAGGCTGTTGCTAATTTTTGCACCAATATTTTGTATAGTTTCGTTAATAATAGACTTAGCAATATCTGTTTCGCCAGATCTCATTTTTATTTTTTCTTTTACAAATGTAGTGACATAATTAGTGTCTAAATCATTTAAAATATCTATTCCATATTCAGAGCCTTCAATTTTTCTTGAATGAGAATAGCGTGATCAAAATCAGCTTCGCTAGCTGTATTAAGAATTGATTTTTTTAGTTTGATTTTTTGTAAAGCGTAAGCCAGTTTCATTTCTTCAATAGATTCTGCAAAATCTATCCCAATTGAAGCACTTCCCCAACGAGGTTTTATAACAACAGGAAAAAGTAATTCGTCTTGATTAATACCATCTAAAGCATCATCAATAGTTAAATAAGTTTTAGGAGTAGGAATATCATGTTTAATAAAGAAATTATAAGTTTCCCATTTATCGCATGAAATGTTTATGACACGTTCGTTAGAAACGATTAATGCTACTTGTCTGTTTTTAAATGCTTCAAAATGTTTAGATAATATTGGTAACTCCAAGTCGTTTAAGGAAATGATTGCTGTTATCTTAAATTGATCTATAATTTTTAGTAGCTCTGGAATATAATTTTCGCTATAAATACTAGGAACTTCAATAGCAACATCGGCATCACTCATAGCTGGGGCTTGAGTGCTTATATCGGCAGCATAAATTAGCCCGTTACCATTTAAGGCTTCTTTAAAGTAATTAATCAGATAGTTTCTTCTACCTGCACAAGTAAATAGTATATTTTGAATCATTTTTGGTGGTTTATGTTGATTAATAGCAATTATTTAAATTAAGTTTTCGTGCCTTTAAAATCGGGTACTATGTCGTTTTCTACACTGTAAATTCCATCTTTTTGAAAACTTTATACACGGTTAGAAATAAAATCTTAATATCAAGTAGGAAAGATAAATTGTTAACATACCAAATATCATATTCAAATTTTTGTTCCCAACTTAATGTGTTTCTACCATTTATTTGTGCCCAACCTGTAATACCGGGTTTTATATCATGTCTATGTTTTTGCACATCGTTATATAGAGGTAAATACCTAACCAATAGTGGTCGGGGGCCAATTAAACTCATGTCTCCTTTTATAACATTTAATAATTGTGGAATTTCATCTAATGAATATTTTCTAACAAAAATCCCTGCCTTAGTTAAGCGCTTCGACTCTGGAAGTAAATCTCCTTTTTCGTCTTTTTCATCGGTCATGGATTTAAATTTAATTATTTTAAATACTTTACCGTCTTTTCCTGGACGAGGTTGAAAGAAAAATGGAGAGCCGTGATTTATCCACGATAATATTAGAGCAACTGTAATAAATATTGGAAAAAGTATGATAAAACTAGTCAATGCTATTATGAAGTCTAAAAATGGTTTAAATAAATTTTTATATATTTTCATATAATTTAAGCATTAATATTTTCAAGTGATTTATACTCGTTAAGTAATTCTTTCCAAATATATTCTTGTTGGTAATTTTTTATAATATTATTTCTTGAATTTAATTTTAATGTTTCAACTAACGTAGGTTCGTTTAGTAATAATTCCATAGCTTTATATAATTCCTCTTCATTTTTTGAAGGAACTATTAGTCCATTAATATTATGTTTAATAATTTCATTACAACCATTAATATCACTTACAATACATGGTAATTCCATAGCACTAGCTTGTAAAACTACGTTAGGAAAACCTTCTCTGTAACTAGGGAAAACTAATGCGTTAGCAATTACAAAATAAGGTCTAACATCGTTTTGAAAACCTGTTGCAATAATATTTGGGTTATTATCAATTTCTGAAACAATACTTTTATTTAATGGATCTAGGCTGTTTTCATATCCACCCACTAATAGTAACTTACATTTTTTATAGCGTTTATTCAGATTTAAAAAAACTTGAACTAATTCGTTAATACCTTTATCTTTAACAAGTCTCCCAACAAATACAAAGATAAAATCAGAATCTTTAATATTTAATTCTTTTTATAATTTAATTTAGTTTGCTGGGAAATTAGGTTTGGGTCAAAATGGTTTATGTTTATTCCGTTAGAACTTCCTTTCCCAATAACTTTAAGTTTAGATGGATTTGTGAATTTTTTTTTAAGATATAAGAGTATAACCCATTGGAATTCGGATAAATTTTGGTGGCACATGAGTACGTTATTTTTTCAACCATATTTAAAATATGCATTTTAATTCCTGAAGACTCCATCAGAGGTAATCCTGCTATAGTATGTAGTCTATTTGGTACACCTGCTAATTTGGATGCTAACATACCAACTGTACCTGCTTTAGGAGTATGTGTATGAACAATAAACGGTTTTTCCTTTTTAAAATTTTATATAGTTGGTATGTAGATATTAAGTCTTTAAAGGGTGTAATCTTTCTTGTCATCATTACACCAATTGTTTTAATACCTTCTTTTCTAGAAACTTGGTCTAAAATGTCTCCTTTACTTGATATCCCAATAACTGTATAGAATTGGTTCATATACCTTAGTTGTCCTTTAAGTAAACTGTCTAAAGATGTGGGAACTGTTGTTATTCTGATTATTTTTTTGATAATGATGTGATTAAAATATTAATTCAAAAATAATTATTCAATATAAGAATTTATTTGTTGTATAAATTTAATTATTGTTCTAGTTTCTAAAAATAAATCAAATTCTTTCCTATTAAACGAAGTATCACTAGAATAGCATAGTTTTAAACTCTCATATAAAGAATTTATACATTCTGTATTACATGTGAAAATTCCTTTGATTTCATTGATTCCTCCAGCACATAAAGTACTAACTACTTTTGTGTTTTGAGACATCATTTGTAGTAATACATTGGGAAACCCTTCAACCCTTGAAGATACTACACATATTTTTGCATATTTAAAATAACTATATACGTCATCAACATGTCCTGTAAATATGACACTTGTAGATAAATTTAAATTATTAACTAAGCTTTTTAATTCGGTTTTATTTTGACCATTCCCGAGTATATATAAATATAAATTTGGAAAATCTTTTTTTAATAATTCAAATGATTTAATTAAAATGTCGAAGCCTTTTTCATCTATGAGTCTACCGGCTGAAACTATATAATCATGATTACATGATTGTATTTTTTGATTAGTTTTTATTTTTTGTGAATAATTTAAATTAATTGGATTGGGTATAACTTTTACTAATGTTCTATTTTTTATAAAAGGAATATTTAAAATTAGTTGATCCTTCATAAATTGTGTCTGACAAATTAATAAGTTAATGTTATAATACCCAATTTTATATGCTAATTTGTAGCTAAGTAATTTACTTCCTTTAAATCTTGTGAAAATTGAGGTAGACTCTCTTGCGATGAAGTATTCAGTTTTTAATGCCTTAAATTTTAGTAATAGACCTATTAATGCATTTAGGTAAACATGCGATGTAAAAACATAATTAAAATGTAGTTTGTTTTTTGTTATATATTTCACAAATTTGATCGTACCGTGAAGTTGTCCTTTATTAGAGCCAATTATTTGTGTTGTGTTTAATATTAAATCATCCCATTGCTTACTTTTATTATCTTTTAAAAGTAAATAATAATTTTTTCTTTTAAATAGAAGCGAGTAATCATCTTTAAAATATTTTCAGCCCCACCGAGATTATTATTGGGAAGTACAATCAATATTTTTTTCATTTTTTTGATACTAGTTCTGTAAATAAAGATTCGTATTTTGGAATGATAATTGATTCATCATATCTATCTTTTATAGTCTTATTTATTTCTTTAGGGTTAAAATGATAGTTCTTATTTATAGAATTTAAGGTATTAATAAACTCATTTTCAGATTTAACAAGAAAACCATTTTTTGAATTTATTATTATTTCATTTAATCCACCAGGGGCTTCAAATGCAACAACTGGCGTCCCTATAGCACAACTTTCTACAAGTGCATTAGGAAAACCCTCTACATAAGACCCGTTCAAAAAAACATCACTAGTGGCTAAATATTTAGACACGTTATTTGTGTAGGAAATGTGAGTAATCTTATTTTCTAAGTTTAAAGCTTTAATAAGCCTTGTTATGTTTGGTAATTCTTCTCCATCACCGATAATTATGTACTTGAAATTATGATTTATTTTAGAGAGCCCATAAATTATTCTATCGTAACCCTTTCTTTTGTGTAATGTACCGATTGTAATATATTTAATTGGTTTTTCAAATTTATATGGAAGTGGTTTGCATTTAAAATTTTTTGATACGGGATTATTAATTATTACAATTTTTGTGTTTTTAATATTATAATTTGATTTAAGATCGTTATACATGTCTTTAGATTGACATATTATCACATCAAGAAATGAGTGGTAGTTAGAAAAAATATTGATTTTTTTGTTTTTAGAGGGTTCAGCAAATTTTTTTAATGTGGTTATTACACTAGCTTCACGGCCAATAAATTTAATTTTAGGAAAAAATATAGAAATTAGTGATAAAAGCTTATTAACATGAGATATAGATCCTAACACAATGTCGGGTTTAGTTTTTATGATTAAGTTTAGTAATGGAGGGACTCCTTTTAATACTCTAGATTTGTTTAAATAATAAACATCTGTTTTATTAGTAGTATAAACAGCATCCTTTTTATAACCGATTACAATCAAAATTGGAATAAATTTCTTTTTATCTAAGTGTTTTGAAATATAAGAAATAACACGTTCAGCACCACCTGCTTTTAATGAAGGTAAAACAAATAATATTTTTATTTTTTTAGAAACCATTTAGCGAATTGAATAACCTTTACCATTCTTAACTAACCATTGCTTTAAAACTAAGAGACTCCAAATTGTAGAATACCTATTACTCTTTCTTGACATATGCTCAGCTATAATCCTTTTGGCGGCAGTCTTATTTATTAATGGAATAAGATCCAAGCCTTCATCGTTTAATTCTGTTAATACATATTCTTTTAACTCATTTCTAAACCATTCAGAGAAAGGCATTGTAAACCCAGATTTAGGTCTGTTAAATATATCTTTTGGGACATAATCAAACAATAATTCTTTTAAAATATATTTGGTAACATTATTTTTAAAATCATATTTATAAGATGTAGGTAAAGATCGAGCAAATTCAACAATACGATAATCTTGAAGTGGAGCTCTAACTTCTAGAGAATATGCCATAGACGCTCTGTCTACTTTGGTATTAATATCCCAATTTAAATAGGTTTTTATATCAAAATCAGAAATTCTTTCAAATATATTTTTATCAGTATGAATTAAGTATTTTAACTCTTCGATGTTCTTATATCTATGCGTTAAACTCGAACCAGTAATTGAGTTTATATATAAATCGTTAATATCATCAGACATTAGCCAACTTGATATTCTTTGTGTTTTATAATTAGGATATAGATTTAATGCTTTAGCAGAAAATTTTCTTAAATTTACAGGGATTTTCATAGCTAAATTTGCCGTTTTCATCCATTCGTATCTTTTGTAACCAATAAAATTTTCATCTCCTGCATCACCTGAAAGAGCTACTGTTACTCTTGATTTAGTGTGTTTGGACAAAAGCATTGAAGGTATGGCCGAGGAGTCGGCAAAAGGCTCGTCAAAAAAATAACAAAAATTTTCAATTAAATCTATTCCTTCTTTGTAATTACAGGCAATTGTGTGATGATCTGTGTTTAAATGGTTGGCAACTTGTTCTGCAAATTTGCTTTCATCAAATCCTTTTTCATTAAATTTTACAGAAAATGTTTTTATTTTACTAGAAGTTGTTTGGGAGGCTATAGCTGATATTAAAGATGAATCTACTCCGCCAGAAAGAAAAACACCTACAGGTACATCTGCAAATAATCTTGTTTTTACGGCGTCTTTTAATAAAATATTAAGATCTACTTTGGCTTCGGAAAAGCTTCCCTTATAAATGTTTTTCGATTGGTAATCGATATCCCAATATTGATTTATTTTAATTGTTCTTGTGCTTAAATCGAAAACAAGTGTATGCCCAGCTTTTAATTTCTTTATTTCATTAAATATGGAATTGGGGTCAGGAATATTACCCCATGTTAGATAGCTGGAAATAGATTCTTTTGATATTGTTAAATTCGAGTTATGGAGTTGAATTGACGATAGCTGGCTAGAAAATTCAAAATCATGGTTTTCTTGATAATAGTAAAAAGGCTTTTGCCCTAATCGATCTCTCGCTCCAAATAACTGATTTTTATTTTCATCATAAATTACAAAAGCGAACATCCCATTAAAATGGTTAACACAATCTTCTCCATATTCTAAATAGGCAGCACATATGACTTCGGTATCACTAGCTGTGGAAAATATATGCCCCTTTAATTGAAGTTCTTTCTTTAATATTTTAAAATTAAAAATTTCACCATTGAAAACGATGTGGGTACGTTTATTAAAAGTTAGAGGTTGATTAGATCTAGGGTCTAAATCTATTATAGAAAGTCTATTATGACCTAATATAACGTTTTTTGATTGAGGAGAGGTAAAGGATTTAAAACCCATTTTGTCTGGACCTCGAAAAGAAGCTCTTTTTAGTTTATCTTCTATTTCACTTAGATTATAATGTAATGTAGTTCCGTAAATTCCGCACATAAATTTATTGATCGCTTTTAGATTTAAAAACATTTTTATATAATTCAAAATGCTTATCGTAAACATTTTCTATACTAAAATTGTTTTTAGATGTTAGGTAGAGTTTTTCCGCTTTTAGCATTGATTCTTCAAAATTCTTAACAGTATATACTAATGCATCATTAAATTTTGTTAGAGATATGACTGTAGCATTAGAATCATTCAAAAAATCTGGTATGCTGCCCACAGGAGTAGTAACTATTGGGAGTTTGTTTGCTGCAGCTTCAATTAAAACTAATGGCATGCCTTCCCATAGCGAAGGAAGTATTAAACAATGGGCAGATGAGAGGTACTTTTGTATTTTATTTTGAAATCCATGAAATACAAAATATTTATTTAATCTTTTTTCATCAATTCTTTTTAATAATTCAGTTTTCATATTGCCATCACCTACTATATTTATTAAAAAATTAGTTATATCATTTTTTAATAAATGTTCTGCAGAGGAAATAAGAAATAAAGGGTTTTTAGGCGTATTTAGTCTACCTAGAAAAAGGAAATTAAAGGTTTCTTTAGTTTCATATGTTCTGGGTTGTTTGTTTGCTAAATTTTTGAAATCAACCCCATTTGGGATGATTTTATTGTTTTTTAGATACCACTTTTTGGAATTATCACTAAAAATAATATCTACTTCCCTTATTTTTTTTGTTAAAAACAGAAATGATCTTCTATTTATGGACGCGACTTCATTTGTGTGTATCGTAAATATTATAGGAATTTTATTCAAATATTTTATTTTATATAGCACACCTAAGAATACACTATGAAATTGATGACAATGAAAAATAACATTTTTTAAATTGCCTATAACTTGGTGTAAATTTTCAAGTCCTTTAAATAAGCTTTTGTTCTTAAATGAATTTATATTCAAGAAGTGAACTTCAATATTATTTTCGTTAAATTTATGCTTAAGAGTATCAACATGCGATAAAGAGAAAACTATTGTTCTTATACTTTTATTGCTCTGTTTAGCTAATTGTAATACCATTTGCTCAGCTCCTCCTCCTGCTAGGCTGCTAGATAAATGTACTATTATCATAAAGTAAATTGGTTATTATCTGATTAATGTTTTTTGATTCAACATAGCGAAAAAACTAGATAGGTTAAATATAAATAAAATTGATAGAATAATACTTCGTATTAAGCTTAATAATTAACTAATATATTGATGTTTATTAATGAACTAATTAATTTAGTTAAATTAATATTACGATTTAATATTTAATTAGCGAGATTCATTTTTTGTGGTTACGATTTCATTTCTAGTATTTAAAGAAATAAAAAGCCATAAAGAAATAAAAGTAACATGATTTATTGTATCAAAATTATGATTAGTCAGATGTACTGCAATAATAACAAGTGTGGTTAAGAATAGGTATACTTCATTTTTTATACTTTTTAAACTTTTATAAAGCATGAATAAATAAATACAGATAAACAAGAAGAAGGGGATTAAACCACCTTCACCTAATATTCTCAAATAATTATTATGTACCCCAACTCCATTTTTTTCGCCAATCGAAAAAGATTTATATCCATTACCAAAAGTTATTGAATTAAAAATTTGATCATAATATAATGACCATGTTTGAGTCCTAGAGTCTTCGTTTATTTGAGAAGAATTTATAACATTGTTGTTAAATATATTTTCTAAGAGAGAAAGTCGTTCGGTATTTAATTTTAATATAGAAGCAAAGCTTAAAAATAATAATATTGATCCGAGACCTAATATTAATATTTTAATGTTTTTTCTGTTTTGAAGAATTGAAAATAATACTATTATTAACCATAGTAAGAAAAATGTTCTAGAGAATGTTAAAGCTCCACTAACCGTAAAAATAAAAAAACATATTAATTTCCATTTTTCTACTTTTAAAGAAAAAGAGAGTGCGCAACCTATTAAACAAACAAAACCTGCTGAATTAGGATCCAAATAAAAACCACTATATCTACCATAATCCATTGGAAAAAAAATAGCATTTATAACAATACTAATAGCTCCTAATATAAAGAATATAATAAGTTCTTTATTGCTAGTTTGTCTTGCTACTTCTGTACTGCAAACAATAAGTAGGATATATTTAAAAAAATCAATATAATAATATTTTTCGTCATCAACGTTAATTACTCCCGAGATAGTAAAATAAGAAATAGCAAATATTATAAAAACCCATATGGGCTTGTTCTTAGGGTTGATTAAATAAAAGGTCAATAAAAGGAAGAAACTTAAATAACTAAAAAAACTACCTAGAGAGTCTCCAAAGCAAACAAGAATAATACTAGGTATATTACATATTAAAAATAGTAGTATAATATATCTGAAAAACTTCATGTTATATAATTTTTAATTTATTCAAATGTTTAATATAAATGTATAAAATAATACTATTGGTTGCAGAAACAATTGATGTAGAGAGAGCCAATCCGAAAACACCAAGTATGTTAACCAAATAATAGTTTAGAATTATATTTAAAATCAAGCTAAAAATGGCTGCAATAGCCATAAAATTATTTTTATTAATTGATGTTAAAAACCTAACCATAATTATTCCTGAAATATAAGCAGGTATTTGTAATAAATACATTTGCTGAATTTTAGATACAATTAATGTGTCTGCATTGGTAAAGGCATTTCTTTCAAAAATTAGGGAGATAATAGGAGTAGATATTATTATAAGCAATATAGAAATTAAAGAACTACTAACCACTATAATCTTTAAAATTTTATTTAGTTTAATATAATTTCCATTTGGGTCATTTGTCGCATTTTTTGAAAAATAAGGTAATAGTACGTTACCTAGAGCTATTGTAGCTATTCCGATAGCAAACATTGGTATTTTAACACCATAATTTAACGCAGCAATTGATCCTATTATTAGTTGAGCTGCAAAATATTGATCTACAACTTGGTTTAGTCCTGAAAATAAATTGGAAGTTAATTTAGCAGGTAGTTGTTTAAATAGCATTGTGATATTACTTGAAGTTAAATCGGGTTTTTTTAAATGAATTATGTTTCTTCTAAAAGAAACAATCGACAGGAAAATAAAATTTAAAATACTACCTAACAATGTAGATAGAGCCAATACTGTCGGCCCTAATTCCTCTTTAAAGAATAATAAACTTATTATTATTGTAATTGGTATAAAGATTGAACCTATAGAAGAAAAGGTAAATTCATTATCTATGGTTAACAATCCACTTAATAAAGATGAAAGTCCCCAAAAAATAATACTAGGAATAATATAGTATAATTGAATTTTAATTAATTCATAGTAAGCTACTGTATGTCCTTTAAAGAAAAGTTCTAAATAGACGTCAGTAGTTAATAATGCTATAATGCAAAAAAATAAAGAAATACCAACTGTTATAATAAAGCAAGAACTTTGAAAGGCGCCTATATCTGTTGATTTTTCTTTTTCTAAAACATAATTAGGAATAAATACACTCTTAAAACCACTTAAAAAAATATTACTGATTAATCCAGGAATTAAAATAGCAATATAAAAAGTGTCTAATAATTCGGATATTCCAAAATTATTAGCGATAACTATTTCTTTAAAAAATCCAATTCCCTTTACTAATAAAGTTGTAAGAGCAACTATTAGAATATTTATTAAGGTTGCATTTTTTAAAATGGATCTAATAAATCTAGAGTATTTAAATTTGAATGTCAACGGTTTTTTATTGAATGTTTAAATATAGATAATTATAAGTTTTGTAAATGAATTTAGTAAATTATTTTTTTTGTAAGAGTTTTTTTCTAAATGTTAAAATTTAGTGTAGTTATAATCTAAATTTCAGATGTCAACGTATTTAACATGTAGAGAATAAACCTAGCGTAAGGTTTTTCTTTCGTAAAATTTTTATTGAAAGAAAAACACTTCAAATTAGTGTTTTTGTCTTCAAATAGTGTTTTTAGTCGTTTTTTGTTTAATGAAAAGTGATTAAATTAGTTTAATTAATAAGCCCCAAATCTATTAATAAAATGAAATATTTTTTCAGGTTACATAGTTATGTAACTAATCAACATTTACTAAAAAAAGTATTAATTGCCGTCTTTATATTCTTTAACCTTAATTTATTTTCTCAACAATTAGCATTTCCCTCAGCTCAAGGATTTGGAAAATACGCAATTGGAGGTAGAGGAGGAAAGGTTATTAAAGTTACCAATTTGAATGATAGTGGTTTCGGAAGCCTTAGGGCAGCTCTTGAATCCTCAGGAGCCAGAACTATTGTTTTTGAAGTTGGAGGAATAATTACACTTAAGCAAAATATATATATTAAAAGTGGTAATCTTACAATTGCGGGACAGACAGCTCCTGGTGACGGAATTTTAATAAAAGGAGGAATGATTCAAATAGAAGCTTCAGATATAGTTATACGTTTTTTAAGATTTAGACCGGGTGCAGGCGCCCCGGACGGAATTGATGCTCTTAGTTTAACTGCTTGGAGTGGTAAAAAAGTAGAAAAAGTTATTATTGATCATTGTTCTATTAGTTGGGGAATTGATGAAAATTTTAATATGCGAGGTGTAAACGGTGGAGTTATCCAAAGTGTAACTCTTCAAAATTCAATAATATCAGAATGCGGTTACGGTGCTTTAGGTTTCTCTGGAACATCAGACGTTACATTTTATAATAATTTATTTGCTCATAATGGGGAAAGAAATGTTAGAAGTAATTATCCTGAAAGCGGAAAGTTTGATTTTGAACTTATAAATAATTTAATTTATGGTTTTCGCTATGCTACTGTTCCAAGTTTAGGATCTAAATTCACAGTTATTAATAACATATATAAAGCTTCTAATCAAGTTTCTATTTCTTCTGGAGCAATAGTTGAAGGTACTTCTGCTGGTCAAGGAAATGTGTCTGATACTTATGCTTATATAAAAGGGAATATTATTAATTCAGGTTTAAAAGAATACAATTCAGCATTAACTCCATATATAAAGGGGAATTATTATAAAACTTCAGGAATAAATCCATCAACAGCTACTACATTAGAATCAAAATTATTAGATAATGTAGGAAGTAGTTATCCAAATAGAGATGAAGTAGACAAAAGAATAGTTGATCAATACAAATCAGGGACAGGTACTTTGTTGAAGTCTGGTACTTTTCCCAATATAAAGGGAGGAACTCCTTTAAAAGATACGGATAATGATGGGATGCCTGATAGCTGGGAAATAGAAATGGGATTAGATATTAATGATCCTACCGATAGAAATATTGTTAATAGTGATGGTTATACAAACTTAGAATGGTATTTAAACGGTATTAATTCGGACAATTCCCCTCAACCATCTCTAGAAGTCAACGCTGGAGAAGATCAAACTATCTGCGAAGAGGAATCTGTGATATTAAAAGCAACTGGGGCTTCGACTTACGAGTGGAGTACTGGTGAAAAAACACAAAGTATTACAGTTAAGCCTACTAAAACTACAACTTATACGGTTACAGGAAAAGATGCTTCAGGAAATACAGATACAGATGAAGTTAAAGTTACAGTAAATGAAATACCAACTGTTAGTGCTGGTGATGATGTTACGACCTGTGAAGATCAAGCAGTAGAACTAACCGCAACAGGTTCAGGTACTTTTAAATGGAGTACAGGAGAAACCTCGAAAACCATTACGGTTCAACCCGATAAAACAACTACGTACACAGTTACCGCATCCAACGGAACATGTTCAAGTTCCGATGATGTCAAGGTAACTGTGTCACCCAGGCAAACGGTTAACGCCGGGAGCGATAAAACAATAGGTTTAGGTGAAAGCACTACGCTGTCAGTAACTGGTACAGGTTCTATAAAATGGAGTACTGGAGAAACTACGCGCGAGATTACAGTTTCACCCACTCGTACAACTAATTATACGGTAACAGTTACCCAAAATGGATGTGAATCCCAGGATCAGGTTCGTGTAATAGTTCAAGCTATTTCAATTGAAGCTGATGCTGGAGACGATCAAACAATTTGTGAAGGTGAAACAGTAACCTTAACGGCAAACGGCGGATCATCTTATACTTGGAGTACAGGCGAAACATCAAAAAGCATCACGGTTAGTCCAAAATCTACAACGACCTATTCAGTAGAAGTAAAAGAAGGATCAGCTACAGCCACAGCAGAAGTTACAGTAAATGTAAACGCTCTACCAACAGCCAATGCAGGCGCGAATCAAACTATCGAGCAAGGCGAAAGTGTAACCCTTAGTGCAACTGGCGGAAGCCGATACAAGTGGAATACTGGAGCAACAACTCAAAACATCACAGTTAGTCCGAACACGACAACAACCTATACGGTAGAAGTATTTAATGCGAACGACTGTTCCGATACAGATCAGGTAAGAGTCACGGTAAACGCTACAAAACTGGAAGCTGATGCTGGAGACGATCAAACCATTTGTGAAGGTGAAACAGTAACCTTAACTGCAAGTGGCGGATCATCATTCATCTGGAATACAGGAGAGACTTCAAAAAGCATCACGGTTAGTCCAAAATCTACAACGACCTATTCAGTAGAAGTAAAAGAAGGCTCAGCTACCGCCACAGCAGAAGTAACGGTAAATGTAAACGCTTTACCAACAGCCAATGCAGGTGCGAATCAAACTATCGAGCAAGGCGAAAGTGTAACCCTTAGTGCAACTGGTGGAAGCAGATACAAGTGGAATACCGGAGCAACAACTCAAAACATCACAGTTAGTCCGAATACGACAACGACCTATACGGTTGAAGTGTTTAATGCTAATGATTGTTCGGATACAGATCAGGTAAGAGTTACGGTAAACGCTACAAAACTAGAAGCCGATGCTGGAGACGATCAAACAATTTGTGAAGGCGAAACCGTAACCTTAACAGCAAGCGGCGGATCATCATTCATCTGGAATACAGGAGAGACTTCAAAAAGCATCACAGTAAGTCCAAAGTCTACAACCACTTATTCAGTAGAAGTAAAAGAAGGATCAGCTACAGCCACAGCAGAAGTAACGGTAAATGTAAACGCTTTACCAACAGCCAATGCAGGTGCGAATCAAACTATCGAGCAAGGCGAAAGTGTAACCCTTAGTGCAACTGGTGGAAGCAGATACAAGTGGAATACCGGAGCAACAACTCAAAATATAACTGTTAGTCCGAACACGACAACCACCTATACGGTAGAAGTATTTAATGCGAACGACTGTTCCGATACAGATCAGGTAAGAGTTACGGTAAACGCTACAAAATTAGAAGCCGATGCTGGAGACGATCAAACAATTTGTGAAGGCGAAACCGTAACCTTAACAGCAAGCGGCGGATCATCATTCATCTGGAACACAGGAGAGACTTCAAAAAGCATCACAGTAAGTCCAAAGTCTACAACCACTTATTCAGTAGAAGTAAAAGAAGGATCAGCTACAGCCACAGCAGAAGTAACGGTAAATGTAAACGCTTTACCAACAGCCAATGCAGGTGCGAATCAAACTATCGAGCAAGGGGAAAGTGTAACCCTTAGTGCAACTGGCGGAAGCCGTTACAAGTGGAATACCGGAGCAACGACTCAAAACATCACAGTAAGTCCGAACACGACAACAACCTATACGGTTGAGGTGTTTAATGAGAACGACTGTTCGGACACGGATCAGGTTCGTGTAATAGTTCAAGCTATTTCTATTGAAGCCGATGCTGGAGACGATCAAACAATTTGTGAAGGTGAAACCGTAACCTTAACTGCAAGCGGCGGATCATCTTTCATCTGGAATACAGGTGAAACGTCAAAAAGCATCACGGTTAGTCCAAAATCTACAACCACTTATTCAGTAGAAGTAAAAGAAGGCTCAGCCACAGCCACAGCAGAAGTAACGGTAAATGTAAATGCTTTACCAACAGCCAATGCAGGTGCGAATCAAACAATCGAGCAAGGCGAAAGTGTAACCCTTAGTGCAACTGGTGGAAGCCGATACAAGTGGAATACCGGAGCAACGACTCAAAACATCACAGTAAGTCCGAACACGACAACAACCTATACGGTTGAGGTGTTTAATGAGAACGACTGTTCGGACACGGATCAGGTTCGTGTAATAGTTCAAGCTATTTCTATTGAAGCCGATGCTGGAGACGATCAAACAATTTGTGAAGGTGAAACCGTAACCTTAACTGCAAGCGGCGGATCATCTTTCATCTGGAATACAGGTGAAACGTCAAAAAGCATCACGGTTAGTCCAAAATCTACAACCACTTATTCAGTAGAAGTAAAAGAAGGCTCAGTTACCGCCACAGCAGAAGTAACGATAAATGTAAACGCTTTACCAACAGCCAATGCAGGCGCGAATCAAACTATCGAGCAAGGCGAAAGTGTTACCCTTAGTGCTACTGGCGGAAGCCGTTACAAGTGGAATACCGGAGCAACAACTCAAAACATCACAGTTAGCCCGAACACAACAACAACCTATACGGTTGAGGTGTTTAATGCGAACGACTGTTCCGATACCGATCAGGTAAGAGTTACGGTAAACGCTACAAAACTAGAAGCTGATGCTGGAGACGATCAAACCATTTGTGAAGGCGAAACAGTAACCTTAACTGCAAGTGGTGGATCAGCATACATCTGGAATACAGGAGAGACTTCAAAGAGTATAACGGTAAGTCCAAAATCTACAACCACATATTCAGTAGAAGTAAAAGAAGGCTCAGCCACAGCCACAGCAGAAGTAACGGTAAACGTAAACGCTTTACCAACAGCCAATGCAGGCGCGAATCAAACTATCGAGCAAGGCGAAAGTGTTACCCTTAGTGCTACTGGCGGAAGCCGTTACAAGTGGAATACCGGAGCAACAACTCAAAACATCACAGTTAGTCCGAACACGACAACAACCTATACGGTTGAGGTGTTTAATGCTAATGATTGTTCGGATACGGATCAGGTAAGAGTTACGGTAAACGCAACAAAACTAGAAGCTGATGCTGGAGACGATCAAACGATATGTGAAGGGGAAACCGTAACTTTAACTGCAAGCGGCGGATCATCATTCATCTGGAATACAGGTGAAACGTCAAAAAGCATCACGGTTAGTCCAAAATCTACAACGACCTATTCAGTAGAAGTAAAAGAAGGCTCAGCCACAGCTACAGCAGAAGTAACGATAAATGTAAACGCTTTACCAACAGCCAATGCAGGCGCGAATCAAACTATCGAGCAAGGCGAAAGTGTAACCCTTAGTGCAACTGGTGGAAGCCGATACAAGTGGAATACCGGAGCAACAACTCAAAATATAACTGTTAGTCCGAACACGACAACCACCTATACGGTTGAGGTGTTTAATGCGAACGACTGTTCCGATACCGATCAGGTAAGAGTTACGGTAAACGCTACAAAACTGGAAGCTGATGCTGGAGACGATCAAACCATTTGTGAAGGCGAAACAGTAACCTTAACTGCAAGCGGCGGATCATCTTTCATCTGGAATACAGGCGAAACATCAAAGAGCATCACGGTAAGTCCAAAATCTACAACGACCTATTCAGTAGAAGTAAAAGAAGGGTCAGCGACAGCCACAGCAGAAGTAACGGTAAATGTAAATGCTTTACCAACAGCCAATGCAGGTGCGAATCAAACTATCGAGCAAGGCGAAAGTGTAACCCTTAGTGCAACTGGTGGAAGCCGATACAAGTGGAATACCGGAGCAACGACTCAAAACATCACAGTTAGTCCGAACACGACAACAACCTATACGGTAGAAGTGTTTAATGCGAACGACTGTTCAGATACCGATCAGGTAAGAGTTACGGTAAACGCTACAAAACTAGAAGCTGATGCTGGAGACGATCAAACAATTTGTGAAGGCGAAACCGTAACCTTAACCGCAAGTGGCGGATCATCATTCATCTGGAATACAGGCGAAACGTCAAAGAGTATTACGGTTAGTCCAAAATCTACAACGACTTATTCTGTTGAGGTGGCAAATGCAACGTCAAGAGCTACTGCAGAGGTGACAGTTAACGTTTATGCCATGCCAATTGCAGATGCCGGTTCAGACCAAACTATTTTAGAAGGGGAAAGTGTTATTTTAACAGCTTCAGGAGGTGCTTCTTATCTATGGAATACGGGGCAAACTACACAAAGTATTGAGGTTAGTCCAAGTCAAACGACCTTATTTAGTGTAGAGGTATCTAATGAAGGAGGTTGTGCTAGTTCAGACGATGTTGTTGTAACTGTTGAATCTCTTAAAGATGAAGGCGAGAGTTTAATACCAGAAAAACTTGACTTTGAATTTAGTGTGTATCCAAATCCAACTTCAGATATTTTAAATATAAAAATTGCTGGATTGGAGCATTCATCACCAGTTCAAATTTATGATATGTCTGGAAAAGTATTGTATAACGAGGTGATAGAATCTGATGGAAGTTTAATGAAAAAAACGATAGACTTATCATCTTATCCAAAAGGATTCTATATGTTAACCTTATATAGATATGGTAGACCAATTTCCAAAAAAATAGTCTTGAAATAAAAGAACGATTATTATAAATGTAAAAAACCGTCTAAATCTATTATGATATTAGACGGTTTTTTTATGAATCATTTTAATTCTTAATCCTTAAATGGTGCCTTGTAATTTGGGCTATCCTATGTCATTTTACTTTGAAGGCTTTCTTCTTAAAAATAGAATTATTATCGTAAATAGGAGACAAAATGGAATAACAAACATAACCATTGTAAGTCCTCCTGCAAGGGCGCCTTCAGAAAAAAGTAAGCTTAATAAGCTAAAAGCTAAAACTATAGGGTATAGCCAAACCAACCAAACATACTTCATATTAAACTGCTTAGAAAAATAAAGAATTATAGCTGGTGCCAGAAGTGGAATTTGTACGAGTACAGCGTTTAGAAGTTCTGTTTCGAGAGATTCGTTAAAATCGAATCCTTTACTTATTCGGAAAGCATTATAAATTTGATAAGCAAAAAATAGTAAGGATATAATTCCTCCTATAATTCCTGCGTTTTTTACTTGTTTCATGAGTGGTTAGTTTAAAGATGTTTATTCAAATATAGCTAAAATTCGATTAGATTAAGAAATCGAACTTTTAAGTCTAGTTCGTTATAATCCGTCTACATTAGAAATTAAGAGTATAATTGAAATAATTATAAAAAACAAAAGCGACTTTGAATTAACAAAGCCGCTTTCTAAATAACAAGACCAAAATTGAAAACTGACAAACTATTTCGGCTTGTATTAGTGCAACACATACTGATATTGAAGTACGCACATATATTTTCTATCTGTTTGTTTGTGGGTGATATTCGAGAATATTGGACGGTTTTGTACATCTAAGCTCAACTTAGAATGATGTCCTTTTAAATACCAATTGATGCCTAAATTACCAATAATCATTTCAGATTTTAAGGCGTCAAAATTACTGGTCTGCATAACCATATAAGGCTCTAGTTGTCCCCAATCTTCATGTTTTCCCATTTTATTAAAGAGGACTCCAAAATGGCTATATAAACTTTGTCCAGTTCCTAAAACAGGATAAGAGTTTCCTGTACCATTTAAAATGTTTGCACTGTTGTCGAAACTGTAAGCCGGATTGTTTACACCAATATTTCTTAAATAATTTGGCCCAAGATCATAATTAAAATAGCCAAGGTAGGCATTAGTTCCTGCAACCCATTTAGACTTTATTGGGTAGTCGAAATACACATCTGCTGCCCATAATTTCATGTCATGGTAATTTGTAATATTATTATCAACCGAGTATAAAGCATCATGTTGGTATTTTGCACCAAGCCCCACAGAAAGTAATTTTTTTTGTCCCAAATAGGTTCCCGTAAAATTTGGTCCACGATTATTTTCTCTTTCTAAAAAATCATATTTAATATAAGAGGTGTATTGTATATTATTAAATTCATCTGTAAATTGAGACGTTCCGTCTTCAGGTTCCGGTGGATTGGCTCCTGTATACGAAAATTTAAAGGGCTTGATAAATACCGCTCTATAACTAAATCTGTCAATATCACCATAAAAGACTAAACTTAAATCTCTAGTAATATCGTCGGTGTAATTTAGGGTGGGTTGTGCAACTAAAGGTAAATCTGTTTGCATCATAGTCGATGTAGATGGTGCCGTAAATCGCGACAATCCATCGTAGGTCGATTTTCCAAATGCCATAGCAAAAGATTCAGAAATATCGTAAGTGCCATACAAGTCTAGAATTTTAATGTATGGAAACGTTTTACCTTTAGCATTAAAGTTGTTTTCTCCAATATTAAAATGCAATTTTACTTTGTTACCAAAATAATACGTACTTGTTAGGCGTAATCGTCTTATGGCTAGTCCAACATCGTTATTCTTGTATTCGCCAGCTTGGTTTTGGCTTCCTGGATTCCACTCGGTATATTGCGCCCAAGGTTGAATAAATCCGCCTATTTTCATTTTAATATCTGGGTTATTAAATAGTGTATAGGTAAACCGCTGTTTTTTGGAATTTACTGTAGTGGAATCTTTTGTTTGACTAAAAGTTAAAAAAGGAAAAAGTAAAAAAGAAAGTGTAAATGTAGCCGTCCAATTTAAGCGATTATGCTTTTCTGTTCTGGTAATCGCATTAATATAATTTGATTTTTTATAGCACATCTGTTAATAATTCAGTAGAAATCAATTGGTTTATAGGGTTTCTATTGTTTCACTTTTTAAGACTGCAAATTTAATTTAAGAGAGTAAGCTATGCAATGACTATTGTCATGTTTAATTGTTGTTTTATTCGTAACTTTAATGCACGTATAAGAACCTTTTAAAAATATTTAGAATACATGAAAAAGTTATTTAAAATTCTAGTACCGTTCGATTTTTCAGATACTGCAATGAATGCACTTAATTATGCAAAACAATTTGTTAAGCTAGATGGGAATTCTGAAATCATTTTACTTCATGTAGTTGAAGAAAATAGCGACCATGCCGAGGATCGACTAGAAGCTGTAAAGGCTAATGTAGAAAAGCAAAGTTTAAGTAAAGTTAAGGCTTTGGTTGTTAATGGTGAATTACAATCAACAATATTAAAAGTTGAAGAAGACGAAAAGGCTGATATTATTTTTATGGGAACGAGTTTAGTAAATCATGAAAAATTAAACACCAATACGTCAACATTTGTACTATTAGCCGACTGTCCTGTGATTGTTATTCCAATAGATTACGATAATTTTCAGATAAAAAAAATAGCCTTGGTTATAGGAGAAGATTTAATTCATAATAGTAAACTCCTTGATACTTTACTGGAAGTTGCACGACGTTTCGATGCGAAAGTAGATGTACTTACCGTTAAAAACAAAGATGGGGAGTATGGATATACTAATGAAGATGAAAAGAATGAAAACACGATATCGTATTACTTAGAAAATTTTTATTCTCAGCATGTGTTTATTGATGGTCCAGATATACCTGAAGGTATTTTTAAATATGCTAAAGAAAAGGAAATAGACCTGATAAGTATTTTACCTAGAAATCATGCCGAAGGACCAATTACCTCGGAAGGTGCTTTAACCAAAGCATTATCTCAAGTGTCTAAAATACCTTTGTTAGTAATAGATTAAATTTTTAAATTAAAATATGTTTCTGAAAGACCGTCTGTTTTAGACGGTCTTTTTGTTTTATGGATGAATTATCTAGTTGTTGAAGTTTCTTTGAATTTTTTAAAGCAGAAATGTTAAAATAAGGAGATATGGTTTGTCAAAGGATGAAATGTGTATCACTCAAATATTTATTAAGCATATCCGATTTACATGGTTAAAATAGTTTCAGATTGTATCATATAATAGTAAATTTGTGGCAAATTGTAATAAAGGTAGACTTTAAGAACGGCTACTTTAATAATAATATAAATTAAAATAGAATGAGCAAGGTATTACATGCAGATAAAACTTCGGTAGAGAATTCAGATTTAGAGACTTATTTTCAGTCTTTTAAAGATGGTGTAATCGGAGATAATTATACGTTTACAAGTATTTTTGGAGAACAGCAGTTGTTGTATGCCGATTGGATTGCTAGTGGTCGCTTATATGAGCCGATAGAAAAAATTATGCAAGAGCAAATCGGTCCTATGGTGGCGAATACCCATTCTTTTTCTAGCGAAACTGGTAAGGCTTCAACATATGCCTATAAATATGCACGTTCTATAATAAAAAGTCACGTTAATGCTAATGATAACGATGTGTTAGTGACTGCCAATACTGGAATGACAGGGGTGTTGTCGCATTTACAACGTGTAATGGGCTTGCGTTTTCCCGATGCTAAACAAAAGAAGGCATTGCTTGCAGAGAACGACCGTCCGGTAGTTTTTATCTCACACATGGAACATCATTCTAATCATGTGCCTTGGCATGAAACTATTGCAGATGTTGTTATTTTAAAGTGTAACGATCAAAAACTTATCTGTCCTAAATCGCTAGAAGAAACTTTAGAATTATATAAAAATAGAACCACTAAAATAGGTTCGTTTACAGCGTGTTCTAACGTTACAGGAATTATTACTCCGTATCACGATTTAGCTAAAATAATGCATAAACATGGCGGATATTGTTTTATCGATTTTGCTGCGTCTGCACCATATGTTGAAATTGATATGCATCCAAAAGATGAAGATGCTCGTTTAGATGCAGTTTTCTTTTCTCCTCATAAGTTTTTAGGAGGACCAGGAACCTGCGGAGTTTTAGTTTTTAATAAAGAATTATACAAAGCGAATTGTCCAGATGTTCCGGGAGGTGGAAATGTGCAATGGACAAATCCATGGGGAGACTATGCTTATTTTAAAGATATAGAAGTACGCGAAGATGGAGGAACACCAGGGTTTTTACAAGTTATGCGAACAGCCTTGGCAATGCGCTTAAAAAATAAAATGAATACACAAAAAATAGCCGATCGTGAAGAAGAACTGTTGTCTATGTGTTTCGATAAATTAAAGGAAATTCCTAATTTATTTGTTTTAGGCTCTACAGAGGTTAAACGAATTGGTTGTGTGTCTTTCGGAATTAAAAATGTACATTATAATTTAATAGTGCGATTATTGAATGATCGCTTCGGAATTCAAGTACGTGGAGGTTGGTCTTGTGCAAGTACCTACGGACATTATTTATTCGATTTTGATGATAAAAAATCATTAGAAATGGTTGAAGATCTTAATTCTAAAAATTTAACCAATAAACCAGGTTGGGTACGTTTATCGCTGCATCCAATAACCTCAAATAAAGATTTAAGTTTTATTTGCGATGCTATTAAACAGGTAGCAGAACATCATGAAGCTTGGAGCAAAGATTATGTTTATAATAAGGCGAATAATGAATTTGAAGACGCTAGTAAAGATTCAGATATCATAGAAAAAGTTAAAGATTGGTTTGTAATTTAAACCGAATTTTATTTTCAGCTACGTTATAAAGTGAGTTATTTATAGATTACTAGGCTTTAAAAGCATAAAAAAACCTTCAATTTAAAATTTAATTTTAGTTGAAGTTTTTTTTATATACAATTCAATCAGTTCATTTAAATTTGCAAACAAATTAATTTTTATGAAGTTTAAAATAGATCGCTTTGTACTAGCGATTATTGCAACAATAACATTTGCATATTTCTTTCCACAGTGGGGAATAGAGGGTAGTGGTTTTCCTATTTCAATAGTAAGTTCTATTGGTTTTTTCTTGATTTTCTTTTTTTACGGATTAAAATTAAGTCCGCAACAAATTAAATCAGGACTGTATAACTGGAAACTTCATATTCTAGTACAATGCTCTACCTTTCTATTATTTCCGTTATTGGTGTTATTATTTTACCCCTTTGTACATACCGAAGAACAACAAAATTTTTGGATGGCTTTTTTGTTTATGGCAGCACTTCCGTCTACGGTATCTTCATCGGTCGTGATGGTCTCTGTTGCTCGCGGAAATGTACCGGCGGCTATCTTTAACGCCAGTATTTCGGGTATTATAGGTATACTTATTACTCCGCTTTGGGTGGGGTTATTTATGGAGCAAACAGGAGCAGAATTCGATTATTCTTCCATCTATCTCAACCTAATATTGGGTATAATTTTACCCGTTGTTTTGGGTGTTTCCCTTCAGAAATTTGGTCACGAATTGGCCTTAAAATACAGCAAGCAGCTTAGTACATTCGACAAGTCTGTAATTTTGCTTGTAATTTATAAGAGTTTTTCAGAATCGTTTTATAACAATGTCTTTAGTTCGGTTAGTATATTAGATTTAACTTTAGTATTTGGTCTTGTTATTGCGCTTCTTTTTACAGTATATACTATTATTGGGTTTATAGCAACTAGGTTTAAGTTTAATACCGAGGATAGGATTACTGCGCAGTTTTGTGGGACAAAAAAATCGTTAGTCCACGGAACGATATTTTATAAAATATTATTTAAGAATACTTCTGCGTCAAGTCTTATTTTGCTGCCTCTTATGATTTTTCACGCTGTTCAAATCTTTATTATTAGTATTATCGCTTCTAAATTGGCAAAACGAGAGGTTTAATTTTTAGTAAAATTATTTTCAATAATTGACTTGTTTTGTTGCTGAACTCTTGAACTTTTTGCATCTTTAGGTAATTATAGAATGGATATAATCTAAAAATAAAATTTCATGTACACGTTTCAAGAACAATTAGAAAGCATCAGAGATGGCAAAGGATTTATTGCAGCTCTAGATCAGAGTGGAGGAAGTACGCCAAAGGCACTTTTGGGCTATGGTATTGATGAAAATCAATATAAGGATGAAACAGAAATGTATCAGTTAATTCACGATATGCGTACTCGAGTAATTACCAATGAAAATTTTACAAACGATAAAATTTTAGGGGTTATACTTTTTGAAAAAACCATGAAAGGTTTAATAGGCGAACAACCCGTTCCGTCTTATCTTTTAGACAAGCATATTGTTCCTTTTTTAAAAGTAGATAAAGGACTAGAAGACTTAGAACATGGCGTGAAACTAATGAAACCGATTCCTAATCTTGAAAGTAGATTGTTAGAGGCTAAAAAACTAGGTGTATTTGGTACTAAAATGCGCTCTGTAATTTATGAAAATGATACTACAGGAATCTCAGATATTGTAAAGCAACAATTTGCTTTTGGCTTAGATATTTTGGCCTGCGGATTAATTCCGATTTTAGAGCCAGAAGTAGATATTCATGCTAAAAGTAAAACCGAAATTGAAGCCGTTTTAAAGAAAAACATCTTAAAAGAATTAGATAATTTGCCAAAGGACGCCATGATTATTTTGAAACTCACGTTGCCTACGGTTTCTAATTTTTACCAAGACTTGGTAAATCATTCTAAAGTTGTTCGAGTATTTGCCTTGTCTGGAGGTTACGATATAGAAACAGCCAATACGCTATTAGCCAAAAATAAAGGGGTCATTGCAAGTTTTTCTAGAGCCTTACTAAACGATTTAAAAATACAACAAAGCGAAGAGGAGTTTTCTTCAGCCCTAAATTCAGCAATCAGTAGTATTTACGAAGCATCTATTACTTAATAGACGTTGTTCTATTTTAGAGCAAAATCACCTTACAATTGAACTTGTCTTCGTGAAGAATAGATGAATATCAATTAAGAAATGAAGATTAATTAAATATCAACTTAATTAATCTTCGTTTCTTAAATCTAAGATCGATAAATACCAGGTTTTAATAAGTTCCGGACCATATAAACGCTCTAGTTTTCGTATTATAAAATGGCCTTTAGCCACATCCTGAAAATGATCCATAAAAAGCGTGTTAATAATTCCGCCTCCAACGGCTCCTAGTGCCGGAATCGCTTGTGCCGCAGCTTTTTCTGTAACCAATATATTAAAACGAGAAGCGACGTTTACAATAAAACGTACTAATGCAGGCGCACCTTCTTCAGATATTTTTTTAGTGGCTACAAATTGGGTCGCTTCAGAAATAGAATTGGCCATAGCGGCTCTCACAATAAAATATCCGCTTTCAGCATCATCATCAGATTTACTTTCGCCACCTAAAGCAAAAACTTCCATACAAGCTAACTTGGTGCCATAGTCACTTAAAGATTCGCCTTGAGACCTTGCTATATCGGCAATAGAGCGTAGCATAATAGTAGTAGATAATGGTAATTCTACCGCAAGTCCGGCCAATCCAAAAAATCCCCCAACACCACCAGTTACAGCTACTCCAAATTTATGTAAAAGGTTAGATGGTTTATCTGTAACCAAATCGTCTAAAGACCAAATGGCTGCTTCTGTTGCTTTTGTTAAAGATTTTTCGGTGATTTTACTTATATTTTCTTGCCAATTATCAGGAAGATAATCAATAGCTTTCTCAATGGGCATGCCTATTACATTAGTTATTTTGGCAGCTATACTGGGGTTTTCAAGCAATTCTACTGCCGTAGTTAATTCTTGTATATGTAAATCGCTTAAGGATGTTTCCATAAGTATGTTGTTTGAATTAGAATATTATATCTGAAATTTACAAAAAGTATACTAGAGAAGATTTAAAGTTTTCTTAAGATATTGATTTTTAAATATTAAATATACCTAAAAGGGGGTATTGTTAATTAGGAAATAGTGTTTTAAATTCGACTACTGAATTGTTAATCAAAATGTTTCGTTATGAAAAAAATAATGTTTTTCTGTTTCTTATTGGGTACTATGTGTAGTTATTCGCAAAGTAATACCGATATAAATCCATTCCGTATTGGTGTTAGAGGCGGTGTTCCAACTGGGGTTGGATTGGAGTTTGAATATGCTACACCACTATTGCAAAATAGAATAGCACCATTTATTAGTTATGGAATGTTTCCCTTTGTAGACGATTATGAGTTTAGTTTTTTTGAAGTAGGATCGAACATTTATTTTGGAAGTAAAGGTAAAGGTGGCTATGTAGTGGTTTCTTACGGGGATTTAAATGCTGAAGTGAGTAATTTAAGTGGGGAAACAGATAGCGGAGAACGTTTTGAAAATGGAGAATCTAAAGAACAATTGTCATCCTTTAATCTTAAACTAGGTTGGAAATATGGTAGCACACTTTATTTTAGAATAGAAGGTGGGTATGCATTTGGAAAATTACCACAAACCTTGGAAGTTACAGGAGATGTAAATGGTAATCGCGAAACATTTTATTACACCTATGGGGATGATGTTTTCGATTATATTTCGGGAAATGGATACGCCATGCTCACCTTAGGAATTGGGTATTCGTTTTAAAAAGGTAACACTCCGTAAATCATAAACAGAGTAGGGTTTAAATATTAATTACGATTTTTTCGAACACGTCGAAAGACAAAAGCAGTCCGTTTTATAGGAAAGGGGATAGGAATGTGGTATAAATAATTTGGAAGTAGGCTATTAATCAATCTAAATATATTATTATGAAAACAAGTGTAAGTTTAATTATTTGTATGTGTTTAACTGTTTTTTGTTCCTATGGAAATCATTTAGATGATTTTCCAGGGAGTAAGAAAATAAAGTTGAGTTGTTCAGAGCATGATGCCGAAATTTATGTAAATGGAAAACTGGTGGGTAAAGGTGCGCTAGATATTAAAGTTCCAGACAAAGGCTGCTCTACTGTTGAAGTGAAAAAGGCTGGATTTTTAACAGAAAAAATGGAGTTCTGTAATAAAAAAGATATGCCAAAGCCACCCAACAAATACCAGTTCTCTATGGTAAAGGATGAAGCTTTCGAGGTTACAATGGCTTCAGATTTAGCGAATGAAGATGTGACTATTAAAGCCACAAAAGGCAAAGACGATTCCTGGAAGTTAATAAACCAAATTGTATTGTCTCATTTCGATGTTATAGAGATGAACGATAAAGAAACAGGTTATATAAGAACGGCTTGGGTTGTAGATGCTTTTGCAAAAAGTGCGGTAAGAACGCGATTAATTGTTAAAGAATCGTCTAGCGATCCACTAATATACAAAGTAAAACTCGTTAGCGAGCATACAGACGAACATGTATTGGGAGCTACTAAAGATATACAATTTAGAGAGTGGAATAGGATCTTGAAGAAATATGAAACCTTGGTCACCGAAATACAAGCTCGGGTGAAATAGTTTATAATAAAGGCAATATGAAACGCTTTGTGTTTTTAATGTTGGTTGTATTTGTAAATATAACACATGGTCAGGAAAATTTAGATTTTAAATTATATGAAACTTATAATGAAGGGTCTAATTCGTTTATAAATAATTACAAGGAATTGTACACCTATAATACAAAAGGTCAGCTTATTGAAACCATAGGCTTAAACTGGTATGAAGAACAAGATACGTGGATAAACGATTATAAAGAAGAGTATTTTTATGATGATAAAGGGAATTTAATATCGACTGTATTATATTATGGGGTTTCTTCTACAGAAAAATGGCAGTTATATACTAAGCATGATGTCGTTTTTAATGATCAAAATTTAAGCAGTCAATTTTTGTCTTATGGATGGAAGAATTCTAAATGGAGTCTTACTTATAAAGAAGAGGTAACCTATATTGGAACAAAAATAGACCGGATTTTATCTTATGTTTTAAATGATGGTAAATTAGAGTTAGATATGCGGTTTTCTTTTGAATATGCAGGCAATTTTGTTTTAAATTATATAGGGGAAGCTCTTAACAATGGAAGTTGGGATTTAGATTTTAAAGCACAATTTAAAAGAAATTCTAAAACTAATAAAATTGAAGAAGAAATTTGGGAATCCTGGAATGGTTATGCTTGGGAAAATGACGACACATATATCTATAAAGTAGATGAAAATTTAAATAGGGTAGAAGAATTATTTTCTTATAACGATGTGCCATACGATAAAAAAGAGTTTTCCTTCGATAAAGCAATTTCAATATCTAAGTTTTATACGCCATTTAATAAAAATAAGAATTTCGTAGACTTAACCGTAGAAGATGTGCGATTTTATAATAAAGTATTAACTGAAGTAAATAGTTCTTATGATGAAGAGACCAAATCATGGAGCGTTTCTTCAAGGGGTACCTACCATTATAGTACAGATCCTCCGTTAGGCATAGACGACAACCAGGATTGGAGTGAAGTTGTCATTTATCCAAATCCAATGCTAAATGAAATAAACTTTAAATTAAAAGAAAAATCACCGGCACAGGTTTCAATTTTTGATGTTAATGGAAGACTAATTATTAATGAGAACCTCGATACTATCCAAAACAAATTAAATGTAGATATGTTGCAATCTGGATTATATGTTTGTCAAGTAAAGATGTCTAATAAATTGATTCGTAAACATTTAGTTAAAAAATAGATTGTAGAAGGGAAAATTTTTAATACCTTAGGTTTAATTCCAATTAGTAGTATAGGTTATTCATAATTCATTCTAGAATAAATAATTAATAGCATAATTATTTAATCCATCTAAAAAAAGTATTATGAAAACACTTAAAAAAATTACCGTATTATTCATGTTATCCTTAGCACTAATGTCTTGTGACGATGTTATAAATGAAATACAAGAAAAGGACTGTGGTATTTTCATTGAAAACTTAGAAGAAGAATATCAAGAAAATATTAATACCATAAGAAATAATACTGAATTGACTGAAGAAGAAATTTCAGATCAGCTTATTGCATTACAAGATCGCTACGAAGAGGCACGAGAAGAATTGCTTCGTAGTTGCGAGGAAGATTTAATATAATTCATACCTTCTTAATACATAAGAAACACCACCGTTATTACTACAAATAGTAATAGCGGTTTTCTTTTTTTGTAGGGGCACACAAATTTTATTAAATAAATAATTATATGGTTTATCTTTGCCCACTTAAATTAAATAAATTACATGATTTCAATAGACGGACTTGCAGTAGAATTTGGAGGAACAACATTATTTAGTGATGTGTCTTTTTCCATAAATGAAAATGATAAAATAGCCCTTATGGGGAAAAATGGTGCTGGAAAATCAACCTTATTAAAAATTGTTGCCGGAGCTAGTAAACCAAGTCGCGGAAATGTGTCATCACCTAAAGGATATGTTATTTCCTATTTACCACAACATCTTTTAACCGAAGACAATTGTACGGTTATGGAAGAAGCTTCAAAAGCTTTTGGCTCTATTTTTAAAATGAAAGCTGAAATTGATGCCATAAATGAAGAGTTAACGGTGAGAACCGATTACGAAAGCGATGCCTACATGAAACTAATTGAAAAGGTATCAGAACTAAGTGAAAAATACTATTCTATTGAAGAAATAAATTACGAAGCCGAAGTTGAAAAAATATTGATGGGATTGGGCTTTGTACGTTCAGATTTTAGTAGACCAACCTCTGAGTTTAGTGGTGGTTGGCGCATGCGTATAGAATTGGCTAAAATCCTACTTCAAAAACCAGATTTAATTCTGTTAGACGAGCCAACAAACCACATGGATATTGAAAGTATACAGTGGTTAGAAGAGTTTTTAATCAATCAAGCCAAAGCGGTAGTTGTAATTTCTCACGACCGAGCATTTGTCGATAATATTACTACACGTACCATAGAAGTTACTATGGGACGTATTTACGATTATAAAGCAAAGTATTCGCACTATTTAGAGTTACGAAAAGATCGCCGGGCGCATCAGCAAAAAGCATACGACGAGCAACAAAAAATGATTGCCGATAATCAAGAATTTATAGACCGTTTTAAAGGCACATATTCTAAGACGCTACAAGTGCAATCGCGTGTAAAAATGCTTGAAAAATTAGTGCCTATAGAAGTCGATGAAGTCGATACGGCTGCTTTAAAATTAAAATTTCCACCATCACCAAGATCCGGTCAATACCCAGTTATTGTAAACGAACTTACAAAAACCTATGGCGATCATGTAGTGTTTAACAAGGCTAATTTAGTGATTGAGCGTGGACAGAAAGTTGCTTTTGTAGGAAAGAATGGAGAAGGTAAATCTACCATGGTAAAGGCCATTATGAACGAAATTGATTTTGAAGGTAGCATGGAACTAGGGCACAATGCCCAAATAGGGTATTTTGCTCAAAATCAGGCATCTTTATTAGATGGCGAGTTAACCATTTTTGAAACCATAGATCGCATTGCGGTGGGCGATGTTAGAAATAAAATAAAAGACATGCTTGGTGCCTTTATGTTTGGGGGCGATACTTCCACTAAAAAAGTAAAAGTACTTTCTGGAGGTGAAAAAACCAGATTGGCCATGATAAAATTATTATTAGAACCCGTAAATGTGTTGATTCTAGATGAGCCTACCAACCATTTAGATATGAAAACGAAAGACATCATTAAAGATGCTTTAAAAGATTTCGATGGTACCTTAATTTTGGTCTCTCATGATAGAGATTTCTTAGATGGTTTAGCTACAAAAGTGTTCGAATTTGGAAATAAACGTGTAAAAGAACATTTTGAAGACATCAACGGTTTCTTAAAACATAAGAAAATGGAAAATATGCGAGATTTAGAAAGTGCTAAATCTTAGTTGTCATTTTTTATTTTGAAAGCTGAAAATATTGAATTTCCTGTTAGTCTAAAGCATGTTTTGCTTCCATAGCTATTCCGTTTACATAGTTGGTGATCATTTGCAATTCAGTAGCAAATTCAGAACCCTTAAAGTTGGTGATATCTTGGTAAGAAATATTCGAATTATAAAAGGATAAATATGTAGAAGCCAAGGGTAGGTAAGACCAGTGCCATTTTTCTTCTAGATATCCTGTTCTTCCATGTTCTTTGGAGGTATAAACTTGGTAAAATCCAAAAGTATGGGCATGTTCTTGTAACCAGTTATATTCTTTTAGGCCTTGCCCAGATTCAAAATAGCTATTTGTTAAATGGTTTAAATCTATATCTGTTCCCCAATGGTGTCTAGAAGTGGAGGGCATAGAACTATACTGAAGGATTTTTTTAGCACGCTCTATAGGAGATAACTCTTGGTATCGTTTCCATTTACGATCCCAAATGGCTTTTTGTTCATTAAAATTTCGCGTTCCCGAAACTATTTTAAAATGTATGCCGTCTGCTTTTGCGGCCTCATTCATTTTAAAAACGAGGCATAAACCTCCTGTTGTAAGTATAGGGTTTTGTTAGAGAGTAAAGGGTCTACTTTTACAAAACAAGAATCTGTTTTATAATTGAATTTACCCAAAATAAAATCTTTTGTTATGGTTTTAGTCCTGTAAGAACAAGAATCCTGAACCGCTGATAAGGGGCCGAAATCTGGTTTAAACATGGTAGAAGTTTTGGTAGGTCCTTCGCTAATACATAATACCGTGAGTATGGTTGAAAGTAATCTTAAAAACATAAAAGTTGAACTGCTAAAATCGTAATATCAAAGAAACGTAATTTAGCGTATAATCTTTTGCTTAGCAGAAGATTTATTGGTTCTCGTAAAAATATAATCTGTTTTTTAGGGCTCTTAACTCGTTTTGTAAGCGATCTACTTTTTGCAATAAGTTAAATGCAACATCTATGCCTTCAATATTAACATGTAATTCGTTATGTAAGCGAATTATTTTTTCTAAATCGGTTAATTTGTCCTGATGTAGAAATTGATCGTTTTCAATGGTTGTTATTTCAATTAAACCAATACCGTGTAGTTCATCTAAAAAAGTAGGTTCTATTTGGTATTCAACACAAATGGTTTTTACGAGTATATATTGATTTGTTGCCATGTTATCTTAGTTTTTTTAATTCTGAAAACAACTCTTTTTCTTTATCACTTAGGTTTTTTGGCATGCTAATTTGGTAAGTAATTATAAAGTCGCCAAATTCACCTTTCTTTTTATAAACCGGGAATCCTTTACCTTTTAATTTCACTTTGGTTCCGTTCTGAGTTTCTGGGGCTACTTTTAATTTCACTTTTCCCGAAAAGGTGTCTACCATAATATCGCCTCCTAAAATGGCTGTATACAAATCGACTTCAACATCGGTATGCAGGTTATTTCCATAGCGCTTAAATTTAGTATTATTAACAATATTAAATTTAATATAAAGATCTCCGTTCGGGCCACCATTAACACCAGGGTCACCTTTACCCGGAATTTTTAATACTTGTTCGTTTTCTATTCCAGCCGGGATGGTAAGTCTAATTTTCTTGCCATTAACAGTTAAAACCTGGGTCTCGTCTGTATAAACATCGGTAAGATTTAGTTGTAATTCGGCATTGAAATCTTGTCCCTTAAAGTGCATGTTTCCATGACCTTGGCGTGAGCCTGCACTGTGTTGTCCACCAAACATAGATTCAAAGAAATCTGAAAAACCATCGTCGGAATGGCTTCCGCCACCACCAAAACCGTGACTGTATTGTTGGCGTGAACCTTGTTGTTTTTGTGCCCGTTCTATATCATCTGCATGTTTCCAATCTTTACCGTGTTTATCGTATTTTTTACGATTTTCAGGATTTGATAAGACCTCATTGGCTTCATTGATGTCTTTAAACTTTTTTTCAGCTTCTTTATCATTCGGATTTAAATCTGGATGATATTTTCTCGCCAATTTTCTATAGGCTTTTTTTATATCAGCTTCACTAGCTGTTTTATCAATTCCTAATATCTTGTAATAGTCAATAAAATTCATAAATAAGACCTGGTATTACATCATTAATGGGTACTAAAGTCCTATAAATATCCGAAAATATTATAAAATCACAAAACCTTATTCTTCTTGAAATTGTAAATGTTCAGAGAAAAAGGGCAGGGTCTTAGTGGCAATACGTTCGCCTATTTTATTGGTATGGTCTCCCTTATAACTTTCGTACGTATGGTTTACGTTGTTTTTAGTTAAGATGTTATGAAACTCTAAGGTGGTTTTACTAATAGCGACATCTTCTGTACCAGCATCTATAGCAATAGCCTTAAGTTTTTTAAATTAGATAGGTACGGATTTACCATATGTAATATTTGATTTTCTGAGAATTTCTGAAGGATTTCTGGCCTAAGTATTCCGTCCTTATAAGGTAAATCGATGTACAGCGGTGCATTTTTTGGGTTAGAAGCCCAAGCTGCCGAAAAGGCTAAATTTATACTTTCAACAAAATCTAAATCGGCAATATTAAATTTGTACTTAACAGCTTCCATATTTTTTATTTGTGCGGCATTTGGAATAAAACTATCGTCCATGCAACAGGCACTTAATACGTAAATCGACGAAAACACATCTGGATATTTCATAGCTAATCTCAGGGTACCATAGCCACCCATAGAATGCCCTGCTAATCCTCGACTTTTAGCATTTGGGATGGTGCGGAAACGGTTATCAATAAAATCGACTAATTCTTTGGTAATAAATGTTTCCCAATCGCCATTCGTTTTAGAGCTGCTATAAAAACTACCTTTATATGTGGTGTAAGCATTTGGCATAACAACAATAAACTCTTTACTCGTACCGTTTGCAATACTCGTATTTAAAATATCGTACATATTAATCCAATGCCGTTCTCTTCCAAACCATTTATTATCGGTATCTGTAAACCCATGAAGCAAGTAAAGCACAGGGTAAGTTTTGTCTCTATTGGTTTGATAAGATGGTGGTAAATATATAGTAACATCTCGATTAGACGGATCGTTAATTAAATTCCCATTTAAGGCTTCACTCTGTATTTTTAAACGCTGTCTAAAGCCCTGTGCCTGCGATATGCCTATACAGAAAAGCGCAATGCAGAGGGGTAATAGAAAGGATTTAAAATTCATTTTAAACGGTTTAGGCATTTGGTTTAGGGGTATGAAAACATAGTTGAAGCATGTTGAACAATTCAGGATGCTTTTTTTGCATGAGTTTCGGATTTTCAAAGAAATATTCTGAGGCGACTGCAAAAAACTCTGCTTGATTTGTGCCTCCATAACTTCTAATATCCGATTTATGGTGGTGAATGGCTTCCATTTCCTTATGAATCATTTTTAACCACGGAATGGTGTAGGCATGTTTCATAATATATTCTGGAACTCCGTCGGTATCGCCATCCATCTTATCAATTAAATGTACAAATTCATGTATGGCCGTATTACTTTTATCGTTAGAGTTGGCAAACCCATGATATAATGCTTTTTTAGAAAGAATCATTTGTTTTTCTAATCGACCAGTCCCAACCATCCCAGCTATAATACGGTTTTTGTTAGTTTTATCGAAATCAAAATCATCATTAAAATTATCCGGGTATAAAAGCACGCCACTTAAGGTATTGTAATGCCATTCTGGAAATCCGAAAACTGGAATTACGGCACTCGCTGCAATTAACATTCTGTCTAAATCTTGTAATTCTAGTTGAACACCTTCAATGGTAACTTCACTTAAAAATAGCATCATCCGCTTTTGAAATTCTTTCTGTTTTTCTGAAGACAATTCACGATAAAAATGAACATGCTCTAATAATTGATTGTGCCATTGTTTTGGAAAAGATTCAGATTTTTTCGGCTTTAATTTAGACAAGGCGAAAATGATAAATCCAACTAAAATAATAAATGCGATAATAGTAAAAGTCATAAGTAAACGTCAGGTTTTTAAGATAGGACAAGATAGTATAAATTTCAAAACTTAGTATGCCAGGAAGGATGAAATAGAAAGTAGTTTTTTAAGGTTTTGTTAACATTTAACCCAAGGTGTTCTATGTAATTTTACAAGAAACTAAAAACAATTTATATATGAAACATCTTATGTCTGCAATTTTTGCATTTGTTGTCACCATCGGACTTCAAGCACAAGTTAAAACGCCTCAACCAAGCCCAAGTAGTAAATTAGAGCAAACCGTGGGGTTAACTAATGTTACTTTAGAATATTCTAGACCAAGTATGCGCGGTCGTGAAGTTTTTGGAAACCTTGTACCTTATGGTAAAACATGGAGAACAGGAGCAAATGCCAATACAAAAATCACTTTTTCTGATGCAGTCGTTATTGATGGCAAAACATTAAAAGCAGGAAGCTATGCTATTTATACAGTGCCAAACAAAACGTCTTGGGATGTGATTTTTTATTCGAAATCTGATAATTCAGGATTACCTAAAGAATGGGATGACAGCCAAGTAGCTTTAAAAACCAAAGCGCAAGTTTACCCAATGCCTGTAGATATTGAAACATTTACCATGACATTTGATGACCTAACAAACGATTCTGCTGTAATAGGAATGTTATGGGGAAAAGTTTATGCAGGTGTAAAGTTTGAAGTGCCTACTGAAGCGATGGTAATGAAAAACATTGATGCTACAATGAAAGGCGCACCAACAGCGAACGATTATTATGCTTCTGCTGTGTATTACTTAGAGTCTGGAAAAGATATTAATAAAGCGAAAACTTGGATTGATAAGTCAATTTCAATGTCTGATAAACCTGCATTTTGGCAACTGCGTAAGCAATCTTTAATTCATGCTAAGGCTGGAGATAAAAAGGGAGCAATAGACGCTGCTAAAAAATCTTTAGAAGGTGCAAAAGCTGCAGGGAATGCAGATTATGTAAAAATGAATACCGATTCTTTAAAAGAATGGGGAGCCCTTTAAATCGAACAAAGTGTTAATTATAAGCCGCTGTTAATGTGAATTGATGGCGGTTTTTTTGTTTTTTAATTTTAGTATTCTAATTGAATAAGCGCTCGTACCTTATCTAGAATATGAATAAGTTTTAAACTAAAATCGTAAGTCATAACATCACTTTCTGTTTTACCTTCTCGTAATAATTGATTAAAGTGAAGAATTTCAAAATTATACCCAATGGTGGCTCCTGTAAAATCTATAGTTTCTGAATTACCTTGTTGAGAAATCGTAATGCTTGTCGGGGTATGAAATTGAGTGTTTAAAGTAATCGTACCGTGTTCGCAAGTAAAAACACAAGTTGTTGGTGTGTCTTTTAGTAACGTACTTTTTAAAATGGCTTCTGCTCCAGATTGATATTTAAAAACCATATCGCAGGATGAATCTGCTCCGTTTTCAAAAGTTGTACATTGTGCTTCTATATGGTCTGGTTCTCCTAAAGTTGATAGTGTGGCAAAAATAGGGTAGATGCCTATATCTAATAAGCTACCGCCGCCAACTTTTTTGTCGAATAACCTAGACGCTTCATTAAAAGGTCTTGTAAACCCAAAATCGGCTTCAACTTTTAATAGTTTTCCGTAGGTTTCTTCTTTTAAGGCCTTTAAGGTAAACCGATAATGCGGTAAGAAATAGGTCCAAAGCGCCTCCATTAAAAGGACATTTTTGCTTTTAGCTACAATAATCATCTCTTTAACCTCTTCGGTATTCATAGCGAATGGTTTTTCGCATAAAACTGCTTTTCCATGATGTAAACAAAGTAAGGTATGGGCTTTATGAAAACTATGTGGTGTGGCAATATAAACGGCATCTACATTGGGGTCTTGAGCTAAAGCTTCATAATTATCATATACTTGAAGAGGATTATAGGTGTTACCAAAGGCTTTGGCGTTTTCTAAAGACCTAGAAGCCACGGCTTGTAATTGTGCGTCTTCGATGGTTAATAAATCTTTAGCAAATTTATTAGCAATTTTACCAAGACCAATAATACCCCATCTTATGGTTTTATGTGGTTGTGATGTCATTTGATTGTGGTTTAAAAAGTTGGCCGAAAAATGAAAATATAAGCGCTAAGGTTATCACTAAAGTGCATCCAAAAAGGTTGAGCCATAAGTACGGCATCCAATCTACAGACCAACCATAAATTACAATGGCTTGTGTAATTATGGCTGCAATAAACACAGGATTTGCTTTAACATGTTTAAAGAAAAAAGCGAGTAAGAAAATCCCCAATACGTTACCATAAAAAATAGAACCAATAATATTTACAAGCTGAATTAAATTGTCGAATAAAGAGGCAAAACACGCAATGCAAATGGCTAATATTCCCCAGCCCAGTGTAAACCATTTTGTAGCTTTTACATAATGCATATCGTCGCGGTCTGGAGCTAAACTTCGTTTGTAAATGTCAATACTTGTGGTTGAAGCTAAAGCGTTTAATTCGCTAGCGGTGCTAGACATGGCCGCACTTAGTATAACAGCCAATAAAAGACCAATTAAGCCACGTGGCAAATTGTTTAGAATAAAATGAATAAACACATAGTCTTTATCGTTGGTTTCAATTTTAGTTTGATGTTCATAAGCCGCTTTTTCTAGCACCAATTTTGCCTGATCTCTATTTGATTTTTCAGCAGAGTTTATTTCCGAAATTTCGCGCTTTAAATTATCTGTTGGTGTTGAAATATAAGTGTTTAATAATGCTTTTTTGTTTTCGAAAAGTTGATGTTGGTCGGTTTCTAAACTTTTAAATTCATCTGAATATGACGATGCTGCCACCACCTCCTGTGCGTGTGGATTAAAATGAATTGGCGATTCGTTAAACTGATAAAACACGAAGACCATAACCCCAACAAGTAGAATAAAAAACTGCATAGGAACTTTTAAAATCCCATTAAAAATTAATCCTAATTGCATTTCGCGTAGCGATTTACCAGATAAATAACGTTGCACCTGACTTTGGTCTGTGCCAAAATAAGAAAGCATTAAAAAGGTTCCGCCTATTATTCCACTCCAGAAGGTGTATCTGTTTTCAAAATCGAAAGAGAAATCTAGGATGTTCATTTTGTTATTTACAGCGGCAATTTCTAAAGCATTACTAAAGTTTATATTTTCTGGGAGATAACTTAAAATTAAAAAGAAAGCAATAAACATTCCTGTGAAAATAACGGCCATCTGGTGTTTTTGAGTAACACTCACCGCTTTAGTACCTCCGGAAACCGTATAAATAATAACCAGTACACCAATAATAATATTTAACTGATTTAACGACCAACCTAAAACTGCAGAGAGAATAATAGCAGGGGCATAAATGGTAATTCCGGCAGCTAAACCACGTTGCACTAAAAACAGTCCGGCTGTTAAACTTCTGGTTTTTAAGTCGAATCGATTTTCTAAAAACTCGTATGCGGTATATACTTTTAACCTATGATATAAGGGGATAAACACCATACAAATAATAATCATGGCAATTGGCAAACCGAAATAAAATTGCACAAAGCCCATCCCATCGTTAAAGGCTTGTCCGGGAGTCGATAAAAATGTTATTGCACTCGCTTGAGTAGCCATTACCGATAACCCAATAGTCCACCATTGCGCCTGATTTCCACCACGAATATAGTCTTGAACGTTTTGGCTACCTCGGGTTTTCCAGGTTCCGTATGCAACGATCGTAAATAATGTGCCTATTAATATAATCCAGTCTAAAGTCTCCATATTAAAAGGTTTTCATAATTAAATAAAACAAAATAATGTAAACAGCATTGGCAATTAAAACCCAAGTGTATGAGCGTTTCCATCGTTGTTTTATGGGCTTTTCCTCCGGCATATTAATCGTTTAATTTAGTGGTGTTATTAATATCTTTTTTTCCTATAGATAGCATGTTTGCAAATAGGCGATAAGCTCCAGAAACTCCAGCAGGAAACTCTCTAAAGAAACTTAATCCCGTATATATATAATGTCCTTTCCCGTATTTGGCAACTAATAAGCTTCCATCTTTTTCAGATTCATTCTTGTCGTGCATGCCTAAAACAGGTGTAAACTCTTTTCCCCAAACATTCGGGAAATATAAACCGCGTTCTTGTGTCCAACCTTCAAAATCTTTTTGAGTGATTTTATTCGGAACATTTAATAACTCGTTTGAAGGATCTAAAAAGGTGACTTTCGCATTTTCATCGGTAACACGATCTCTAGAAAGTTCTAATTTATAAGGTGCCAAGGTGTCTACTTTTAACCCGCGACTTGTGTTATACTGTACAATTAAATTTCCTCCTTGAGCAACAAAATCGAATAAAACATCTTGTTTGTATGCTAAATCTTCAACCGTGTTATAGGCTCTTATACCTACAACAATGGCATCAAAATGACTTAAGTTGGAAGCCGTAATATCTTCAGGGTCTATAATAGCCACGTTGTAGCCAATTTGTCTTAAACTTTCTGGAACAACATCGCCAGCACCTTGAATATAGCCAATATTTTCTCCTTTTTTAATGATGTCTAATCGAACAAATTTACTTGGGCTAGGCATCACTACGGTTTGAAATGGAATATGGTCGTAATCAATTTCGATTAAAGCTTTATTATAGGCCATGCCATTTACTGTAACGGTAGAAGTAATTTTAACTTCGCTTTCGTTTTTTGGTGGCGTTACTGTAAATAAAACAGTTTTTGTTTCTCCGCGATGCGCAATAGAAACCGGTATTGTTTTCGGAGAAATAGTCCAACCTTGGGGTGTGTTTAAGCTTACCGTACCTTCAACAAGATCGCGTCCTGCTTTTACAATTACGGCAACTTGTTTAGGAGTGCTGGTGTTAAAAATAAGAACAGGCTCGGAGAGTTGAGATGCAACTTCGGGAACAATTTCGAAAGGCTTATACACTTCACCTTTTACAGGGTCGTTGGTTTTATAAATAATGGCTTTTGTAAACGGAATGGATACATTTTCTATAATTAGGTTGAATGTCATGTTTTGACTTCGTGGTGTTTCTGGTTTCCCGATTAGCGACTTGTCTTCAGCCTTATACATGCCTAAACTTCCTGGCTCTGTTAACCAATATGGCGTTGTTATATCTTGTTTAGCATTAACGGTATAATGCTCGTTAAAATTAAATTTAATATTATTTTTTAAAGTTATATTTTTTGCAATAGAAATTTGACTTGGATTAACAATACTCTGTAACGTTATTGGCGTAGCACTTCTGTTTATAACTTCAATATTTAAATCGACATTCTCGTTTGCAGTCGCCCAATTATGGGATGCAGCAGCCTCTAAATACAAACCTGCACAAGCGGCGATTACATTTTTTATGTCTTCGGATTTTATAGGTTTCCAATGATTCTCATCTAAGTTTTGAATGAGCGTATAAGCTTTAACCAATTTAGGGATACTAGCTGATGGATTTTTAAAATCGTATTCTTTCTCTATTTGTGTAAGTAAGTCACCAATGGCTTTTCCGCCTTTTACACGATTCCAACTAGTATCGATTCCTTCAAAAATATTTGAAGGGTCGTTAGGCATATCACCTTTAAGTAACTCTATATATTCAATTTCAGAACCACGAGTTCCTGTGTTTCCAAAACCTTGAGATTTATGCTGACTTCTGCTTAAAGAAGAGATTTCTGTGTTCGATAATCCGCTTGACGGAAAATAAACTCCCGTATCTATAGATAGTAGGTTGGTTTTGTCGGCTGCCTCAAATTTTTCTTTAGAGCCATAAAACCACCAAGAGGCGTTGAAAAATAAGCGTTTTGGTTGCCAGGTTGAGGTTGTTTTTAATTGCTCTGGATATTTTGAAGCATCGTTAGTTAGGCTAAACGCTTCGACACTTAACATGGCAGAACTTGTATGATGGCCATGTGTTGTTCCCGGCGATCTGTGGTCGAATCGGTTTATAATAACATCGGGTTGAAATTTTCTTATGGCTAAAACCACATCTTTTAAAACTTCGTCTTTATTCCAAATAGTTAAAGTTTCATCTGGGTGTTTAGAATATCCGAAATCGTTAGCTCGGGTAAAAAACTGTTCTCCGCCATCAATGCGTCTTGCTGCCAATAATTCTTCGGTGCGAATAACTCCTAAAAGTTCTCTAATTTCCGGACCAATTAAATTTTGTCCGCCATCTCCACGAGTTAACGATAGGTAGGCGGTTCTAGCTTTTACGTTGTTTGCCATATACGAAATTAGCTTGGTGTTTTCGTCGTCTGGATGAGCTGCTAAATATAAAACGGAACCTAAAAAGTTTAGTTTTTTTATAGATTCGTGAATCTCGGAAGCACTAGGTTTTTTAGGGCTTTGCGCAAGACAGGCAGGTAATACTAGTAAAATAATTAAAAGTGTAAGAACTTGTTTTTTCATTACTATCAATTTGATTTTTGGCATGAGCTTCAAATATAAAAAGTAGGCTCGGCTTTTAGGGTGTTTTAAGGTTTCTTTAACTTTAGTATAATAGTATAGACGTTATCTAATCAAAATAATTTCAAAATAAAAAAAGAGAATAAAAACTTAAGCGTTTGTAACTATACCCCACAAGGAAATATGTTATTCATTTTTTACCCTAATGAAAAATCGAATAAAGCCTTCAGTTATACACAGAACAGGAAAAATGTACGAAGACCACCCTTTGTCAAATTTGATAGCTCTACATCTAGATTTTAGGAACTCGCTATAAAGTATTGCTTTTTATTTATAAGTTTCTGAAAAAAGATCTCATTTTACAAGAGATCTTACAACCACTTTTTACGTTTAAAATAGATAATCATAATAATAAACATAACGGCCATTACACCAAGTAGAATAGGATAACTATGTTTATAATGTAACTCTGGCATTTTGTCGAAATTCATTCCGTAAATACCTGCAATGAAGGTAAGCGGAATAAAAATAGTTGATATAATGGTTAGTACTTTCATGACTTCGTTCATTTTATTGCTGATACTCGTCATGTACATATCCATAAGGCCCCATACCATTTCACGGTAAATTTCTGTGTTTTCATTAATTTGAACGGTATGGTCGTAAACATCTTGAAAGAAGGGGAGTGTTTTTTCGTTTATTAGGCTATGTTCACTTTTTTCTATGCGATTTATAATATCGCGTAGCGGAAAAATAGCACGTCGAATACGTAATATTTCACGTTTTAAATCTTGAATTTGGGTGGTTACATGATCTTTAGCCAAACCGTTAAAAAGATCGTCTTCTAAATCTTCAATTTTTTCGCCTATAGCCTCGATAACCACATAATAATGATCGACTACATTATCAATTAAAGCATACAAAAGATAGTCAGATCCTAGGGTTCTAATTCTTCCTTTACCTTGGCGAATGCGTTCTCTTAAATCATCAAAAACATCGCCTTCGGCTTCTTGAAACGAAAGCACATAATTATGTCCGAGAATAAAACTAATTTGTTCTGAGCTTAAACCATCATTAGCATCATAATACAACATTTTCATGTTTACCGAAATATAATGTACAAATTCATCAAATTTAGGACGTTGCGAAATGTTTGCAATATCTTCTAGAATTAATGGATGTATATTATAATGCGCTCCAATTTTTTCAATAGCATCAATATGGTTTAACCCGTTTATGTTAATCCAAGTAACTTCGTTTGTAGTTTCAGACTTATATTTAAAGGCTTCTTCTATGGTTTTTAGCTCCTTTTCATAAATATGTTCGGGGCTGTAATTAAAGCATTCAATATATAGCTTTTGAGATTCTTTTTCACCCGTATAAACAATTGTTCCTGGAGATAATCCTGGTTTCTGTTTCGGTTTTTGCCTTGGTTTTTTTGTGCGTGTTTTTTTTGCCATACTTAAGTGCTTTACGAATTAAAGGGCATCATGGCCATCGTCTATCGCATCTTTCTGAATTAAAGTTACAGCTTTTTGAAGAATTAAATTGTTTGGGTAGGTAACTAAGTTCCCATTATCTAAACGTAAATGTAATTGAAAAGCCCCTATGTCTTCAATTATAGCTTCTATAGGAAAGTCTTTATCGTGAATACTTATTTTATCGCCCACTTTATACGGAAAAGAGAAAAACATAATAACACCAGAAGTGATGTTGCTTAAAATAGACCAAATAGCAAATAAGGCAATCCCGATAACTGCAAAAACAGACGAAAAGACTAGCGCTAAATCTTCAGGTTTTGCACCTAAAATAATAGATAGAAATAACAGGCCTATTAAAAAAATGCTGACCGTAGAGTATCGCTGAATTAAATGAATTCGCGCTTCATTAATACCGCTTTTTCTTCCAATCTTTTTTACTAAAACAATAACGATTTGTCTTATTATAAGAAGGATAATAAGCAAAATGATACTCGAAATAATTTCTTTTAAATGTGCTTCTAAAAACATATCATTAAGATGAATTTATTACCCAAAGATACTTGAAGATATTTACATGACATGCATGATTTGAATAACTTTAATAGGAATTATTTACGCAATAATTTCGTTTAAAATTCTGTAAACAACATCTGTTGGCAAGCCCATAACATTAAAATAGGAGCCTTCAAGTTTGGTTACACCTATAAACCCAATCCACTCTTGTATACCGTATCCGCCAGCTTTGTCGAAGGGTTTGCATGTTTTTATATAGTAGTTAATCTCGTCTTCGGTTAACGCTTTAAAAGTTACTTTAGTTACCGAACTAACTGTTTTTTCGTAATTCGTTGTTGTAAAACATACCGAGGTAATTACTTCGTGTGTGGTATTACTTAAAGATTGAAGCATCTGGAATGCTTCTGCCTCTGTTCTTGGTTTTCCTAATGCTGTTTCGTTATGCCAAACTATGGTATCGCTGGTTATTAAAATGTCTTTAGGTTTTAAGTGTGCTTTAAACGGAAGGGCTTTAAGCTGCGATAAATAATCGCTAATTTCAAAATGACGCAATCGCGGTGGATATATTTCTTCTACAGGTTTTAATTCGATAGAAAAATCTAATCCTAAATTCTTGAAAAATTGTTGTCTTCTAGGAGATCCTGAAGCCAATATAATATTATAATTTTTTAAATTTTGATGTAACATTTTTATGGTGTAAAAACATATAAAAGTAATGATAAAACGCCTGTTAACATAACAAATTTAATTACAGAACTAATTTTGCGAAACTCTTTTTTTGTTTTAGCACTAAATAATTCAATGCTTATATAAATAAGTGGGCCAATAATTAAAAAAGTAAAATAGCCTACCTCTAAAGGGTTTTTGTACAAATATGTTATTACATAATACAGTAAAATGAAGGTCGGGATAAAAGACAATATTAAAGCGACCTTCGAGGCACGAGCTCTACCAATAAGTATAGGTAGGGTGTGCATTCCAGACTTGTAATCGCCATCTACATCTTCTATATCTTTTACTATTTCCCGGATAAAATTTAGTAAAATAGCCATACCAGCATATGTCAAAACCAGTTTAAAAACTAAGCGTTGATTATCTTGATTTTCGAAAGTTATAACCGGTATTAAATCGAACAATCCTACGATTATTAAACTTAAACCAACTAAAACAGAAATGATCATGTTTCCAACTAATAGCGTCCGTTTTAGGTAGCTAGCATATAAATAAAGTAAAACGGAGATTATAACGAATAGTGCGAAAAATCCACTTTTACCTATAGCATTCGAGAGGTAAAAACCTAGGGCCACGCCAATAACATTAAAACCAATAAATAAGTTGTAAGCTGTTTTTTCGGATATGAATTTGCCTACAATTACCCGATTGGGTTTATTAATGGTATCGGTATCAACGTCGTAAATGTCGTTTATAATATTTCCGGCAGCGGCCAAACATAAGGTCGCTATAACAAGGATACTAAATTGCCAATCATTTAAAGCCGTATCGACATAAAACGCTGGGAATAAAGCGTATTTTATTAATGTTTGAACAAGTATAATTAGCAATAAATTTTTCCAACGTATGAGGTTTAAAAGCCACATGTTAATCGTATTGAGCGTCAAAATTACCACGCCATTTACCTTGCACTTTTAAAACTTGCTCAATAACATCTCTTACAGCGCCTTTACCACCATTTTTATGAGACACATATTTTGAGATGTTTTTTATTTCTGGAACAGCATCCTGCGGGCAGGTAGGTAAACCAACAATGAGCATAACGGGATAATCTGGAATGTCATCGCCCATATATAGAATGTTTTCGGTTTTAATATCGTGTTTTTCTATAAACTCGTCTAGTTTATCAATTTTATTGTGGGCTCCTAAAAAGATATCGGTAACACCTAACCCTTCTAAGCGTTTGCGTACCCCTTCATTGGATCCGCCAGAGATAATGCACATTTTAAAGCCTTCGTCTATAGCCGTTTTAATAGCGTAACCATCTTTAACATTCATTACTCTTAGCATTTCGCCCGATGTAGTTACCGTAACGTTACCGTCTGTTAAAACACCATCCACATCAAAAATAAAAGTTGTAATATGTCCTAAGTATTCTTTATAGCTTTTTTCTTCCATGTGTTTCTGTTATTGAATCCGTTAATAGTTGGTATATCGCTTTTTGTTGCGGGTTTTGTATAAGTTTTAAATGCTTGGTAACTGTAGTTTTGTCGCCTCGAACAGCCGGTCCGGTTTGAGCACGATAGGGTGATAAGTTTTGTATTTTTTTAGCTGTTTCTAAAATAAGTGGCTTTAATACATCGAATTCTATCTGGTTGGCTTCGCAAATTTCATGAGAAATTCTATACATCTGATTTGTAAAATTGTTTGCAAAAACAGCAGCCACATGTAAATAGCGTCGTTGTTCTGTAGATACTTTATAAGCCTTGCAGCCAATTGCTTTAGCCAGTCCTTTAAGCGTTTTAAAATCGTCTTTTAATAGGGCTTCTAAACATAATGGAACCTTTGTAAAATCCATTTCAGAATCTTTAGAAAATGATTGTAACGGATAAAAAACACCACGTCTATGTTTACTGTCTAATTCGTAAAGGCTTGCTGTGCCAGAGGTGTGCACTACAAACCGATCTTGAAAAGGTAAAGCTTCAGAAATTGTAGATATGGCATCGTCGCTTACTGCAATAATATAAAGATCGGCCGCTTTTAATTCTGAAAGGCTATCGGTAATCTGAACTTCATTTTGATAAGACGATATTTTATTAATATGCCTATTGTACCATTGTGTTACAGAAATTTTGTCGGAATTCTGAAACACTTTAAATAAATGTGTGGCAACATTTCCTGCGCCAAGTAATACAATTGAAATCATCTTGCTAAAATACAGTTTTTAAAAATATATTTTAAGGCTGTGAAAAGATTTTAAGTATGTAAAGATTCAATTTTAAAGATTGAGACCATATTTAACACGTATTGAGCGTGGTGTAACTATATTTGTAATATTGCTTTTATAAACCTAAATCAATTAAAATATGGATACTAATAAATCTGATATAAAGACTCATGACGATGTGTATAAACTGGTTTCTACGTTCTACGATAAGATAAGAAAAGATGATTTTTTAGGACCTTTTTTTGAGACCTTAATCACCGATTGGCCAGCTCATATAGAACGCTTAACAACTTTTTGGGAGTCGAGTCTGTTTTTAAAAACTAAATATTATGGGAATCCTTTAGAGGTTCATATTAAAGTCGATCAAGCAAATAATAATAGTATTTCTGAAAAACATTTTGGAGCATGGCTAAATCTTTGGATACAAACTATAGATGAACTTTTTGAAGGGGATATGGCAAATAATGCCAAACAAAGGGCACGTAAAATGGGGACATTTTTGTATTTAAATATTTTTCAAGCACGAACCAAAACGGAATAAGCTCATGGTAATCTTAAAATTAGGTTAATTTTAACAGACTTTAAATTTAAATGGTGACGGGCAACTGAACAAAATAAACTAAATTTGCCCGACTTAAATTTAGAGTAAACATTATGCAAAATAAACTTGCCAAAATACTTTTTTCTACACGTTTAACTTCCGTTTTATTTTTAGTTTTTGCCGGGGCTATGGCCATTGGAACTTTTATGGATGCGGGTCAAGATACATCGCCTACACCATATTCTAGAACTTTAATTTATAATACGTGGTGGTTTGAAGCCATCATGGTTATTTTCCTTATTAATTTTATAGGAAACATTAAGCGCTATAGGCTTTATAAGAAAGAAAAATGGGCCTCTTTAGTGCTGCACTTATCGTTTATTTTAATATTATTAGGTGCTTTTATTACCCGATATATTGGTTTTGAAGGGATGATGGCTATCCGTGAAGGAGCTACAGAAAACACATTTTTATCTCAAAAAACGTATATAACGGCATATATTGATGGGGATTATGTAATCGACGGTTTGCCACAGCGTTTACCAATAGAACGCGAAGTAGATTTTTCTCCACGATTAGACAATAAATTTAAGGTTGAAACAAAATACGATCAGCAACCTGTAACGATAGAGTTGGAATCTTTTATTAGCGGGGCAGAAGAAGATATTATTCCAGACGAATCGGGTGAATCGTATTTAAAGTTGGTTGAAGCCAGTGATGGCGGATCGCATAACCACTTTTTAAAGTCTGGCGAAGTGCAAAGCATTCACAGCATGCTAATTTCTCTAAATAAAGAAACTCCAGGCGCTATAAATATCACCTCTAACGATGAGGGGATTTTTATTAAATCGCCTTTTGAAGGAGAATACATGACCATGGCAACTATGGCCACAGGAACTTTAGCAAAAGATAGTTTGCAACCTTTGGTATTACGTTCGCGTTATGTTATTGGTAATATGCAATTGGTGTTTCCTAAGCCTGTTGTAAAAGGAAAATTCGATATCGTAAAAAAAGCAGAATTTCTTAAAAACGATGAAGATGGAGTGGTTTTAAAAGTAACTACAAATGGTGAAACTCAACGTGTAGGTGTGTTAGGAGGCAAAGGAAGTAATGGTGCTTTTAAACAGGTAAAAATTGGTGGATTAGATTTTGCCTTTAAATACGGTTCTAAAGTTTTAGAACTTCCGTTTAGTATTAAATTAAACGATTTTGAAGCAGAACGTTATCCTGGAACCGATAAAAGTTACTCCGCGTTTTCTAGTCAAGTTACAGTAATTGATGACCAAGAGGGCGACTTTGATTATAAAATTTTTATGAATCATATTTTAGATCATCGTGGGTATCGCTTCTTCCAATCTGGTTTCGATCCAGATGAAAAAGGAACTATTCTATCTGTTAATCACGATTATTGGGGGACATTATTCACCTATATTGGGTATTTCTTATTGTATTTCGCCATGTTGGCAACCTTATTTAGTAAAGGGACTCGTTTTGGAGATTTACGTAAAAAGTTAGATCAGATTAAATCGAAAAAAGCAAAACTGCTATCGGTAATCTTATTGTGTTTCGGTTTACATGGTTTTGCTCAAGATCATGGCCATACAGATCACGATGGACATGCTCATAATAACCGACCTACAAAGGCACAAATAGATTCTATTTTAATAGCCAATAAAGCGCCACAAGACCATGCCGATAAATTTGGACATATGGTTATTCAAGATATTGGTGGTCGTATGATGCCTGTTAATACCTATGCATCAGAGTTGTTGCGTAAAATTTCTAATGCCGATACCTATGCAGATTTAGATGCCGACCAAGTATTTCTTTCTATGCATGAGAGTCCGTTACTTTGGTACAATGTCCCAATCGTTTATTTAAAGTATAAGAAGTCCGATTCTATTCGTTCTATAATAGGCATTCCTAAGGATCAGAAATATGCAACTTTAGCCGATTTCTTTACAGATCGTGGGGCTTATAAATTGGGACCGTTTTTGGAGGATGCGTATAAAGCACCAATACCGAATGGATTTCAAAAGGAATTTAAAGAAGTAGATCAGCATGTAAACTTATTATATAATACGATTGAAGGTCGTTCGTTACGAATTTTCCCTATTCCAGATGATGAAAATAACAAATGGATTTCTTCTATAGAATATAAAAACGGGAATTATAAGATTCAAGATTCATTATATGCCAATTTTGTGAAAAGCGGATTTTCGGCGTATTTAATGACTTTAAATCAGGCTAAACAAACGGGAGATTTTACCGATGCAAATAAAATTTTAGAGGCTTTTCATAAAACTCAGCATCAATACGGAAGCGACGTTATGCTTTCTGATAAAAAGATAAAAACCGAGATTTTATACAATCATTACGATATTTTTAAAAAGTTGTACAGTTGGTATTTATATGCGGGCATGTTAATGTTCGTACTATTAATTGTTCAGATTTTTAAAAGTAAAAACAAAACCATCGATGTTAGTGTGTCTGTGTTTAGATGGATTGTTGTTGGGTTGTTTGTATTGCATACTTTAGGATTAATTGCGAGATGGTATATCTCGGGGCACGCGCCTTGGAGTGATGCCTACGAATCTATGATTTATGTGGCATGGGCGACGATGTTATTTGGATTAGTATTTGGAAGAAAGAGTGATTTAACCATTGCGTCTACAGCTTTAGTAACTTCTATGATTTTAATGGTGGCGCACTGGAACTGGATGGATCCAGCCATTGCCAATCTGCAACCGGTATTAGATAGTTATTGGTTAATGATTCACGTTGCTGTGATTGTGGGTAGTTATGGGCCGTTTACTATTGGTATGGTTTTAGGTTTAACCGTACTTTTCCTTATGATTTTTACAAATAAAGACAATAAAGACAAGATGCTAATTAACATACAAGAGCTTACTGTAATTAACGAAATGGCGTTAACGGTAGGATTGGTTATGTTAACAATAGGAAATTTCCTTGGGGGTATGTGGGCTAACGAGAGTTGGGGACGCTACTGGGGATGGGATCCAAAAGAAACTTGGGCGTTAATTAGTATTATGGTTTACGCTTTTGTAATTCATATGCGATTGGTGCCAGGATTACGAGGTAGATTTGGGTTTAACTTAGCATCTATACTTGCGTTTTCTAGTATTATGATGACTTATTTTGGGGTAAATTTCTACTTGGCAGGTTTGCACTCTTACGCCAGTGGAGACCAAATTGTAAGTGTTAAGTTTATTTTAATTGCCTTAGGTATTGTGGCTGTTATTGCCGGGTTAGCCTATGCGAAATACGTTAAGTATTACAAGAAATAAAAGTTTATAAAATCGTGATTAGGTAGTTAAACACCAATCCGCAACTTATAGCAAGACCGAAACTTATTAGGGTACCAATTAAAATGTATTCTGTTAATTTTCGGTCTTTTGCTTTAGATAAATCTCCAAATCGAAATACCGATTTTGCAGTTATTAAAAACCCGATACCTTCCCAATAGTGCATCACGATAAATGCGAATACAAATAGGCGCTCTAACATGCCAATATACGCGCCTGCATCTTTTAAAGACGCTTCATTGGTTTCTTCTAATTGCCATTTCGAGATAATAATTTTCATTATAACCGACGAGACTACGGTTACAAATAGGATGCAGCAAATAGTCAATAAAAAGGTGGTGTCGTAAAAAGCTTCTATAGGAATTTTGTAAGGTTCGTATAGGCGAACAGCAATGGCTATAATAATTAAATGGGCTAGTTGGTCGGCTATAAATAACCAGCGAGAATTTATTTTACCGGTTAAATATAGCTTAATGGCATCTATAATATAGTGCGAAATGCTAATGAGTAAAATACCCCAGATATAATCAAAATTGAATTGCAGTACCACTAGTAATGCGATAGCATGAATTGCAATATGAGCATATAAATACTTCGATTTTAGTTTATGTCTTTCTTTGTCGAGTACCCATTTTGTAGGTTGTAAAAGAAAATCGCCAACCAAGTGTGCAAGGAGTAATTTTATAAATAGCGCTATCATAACATGACATTTTTTGAATAATAAGCAATCATTTTAATAATTTCGTCGTAACCCGCTCGCTTTAATCCTTGACTAATGTTACCTTGTGTGCTTTGTGTTAATTCGGCCAATTCCATTTGGTTGGCTTGCGGATGTGTAAAAGCTAGTTTTAGTAAAGTTGCCGAAGTGGGTGTCCATGTGTTCATGGTTAATAACGCTAATTCCAGCATTATATTTATGGCCGAATCAAATTCTGGTCGGTTTGATTTTATAGCCATATTTATTTTTTTTAACTGCTCAAAGCACTCTCCAGAATTTATAAAAGCACTGCCATTTGCTTGGGTAATATGGTCTGCATCGTATGTTTTTTCGCCTAAACCAATAGCGATTCGTACATCTATAGTTTTAAATTGTTTTAAACTCGCTTTTATAAGTATTGCAGCTTTTAAAGCCTCTTCTGGTGGTACTTCCAATTGAAAGCTATCGCCTCGGTATATTTCCCAATGTTTAGGAGTGCTTCCATAAGTGCTCAATTCCGTTTTTAATTGGGTTAGCCAATCTTTGGTGTCGTGCGCTCTAGAATTTATAATATCCCCTGTAATAATACTCGTCATAGTTATGGCTTTGTATCAAATATATTCTAATTCTTTTTAAATTCAAAAAATATTAGCTTAAAAACTAATATTTAAAATTATAATTGTAATAGCTAATAATTTGGCTTATAATTAAAAAGGCTAATAGTAACTTGATGTAATTGCTGTTGTTAAACAGCAGATTAAAAAATATATTTGTTAAAAAAGAAATTATGAAGTTAATACAAGAATTTAAGGAGTTTGCTGTAAAAGGAAACATGATTGATATGGCTGTGGGTATTATTATCGGGGCCTCATTTAATAAGGTTATCGATGTGTTGGTAAAAAAAATATTTATGCCACCCTTATCTTTACTCTCGGAAGGAATTAATTTTCAGGACAAAGTTTGGGTCCTTCGCGACGAAGTAAAAGATGCTAGTGGAGAGGTTGTAGTCGAAGCTGTGTCGTTAGGCTACGGCGCTTTAATTGAGGCCTTTTTAGATTTTTTAATCATAGGATTTACGGTGTTTATAGTAGTGAAATTCATGAACAGACTGCGAAAAAAATCACAAGACCCTAAAGATAAAACTGTAGAGACTCCTAAAGATATTCAGTTATTATCGGGTATTACAGATTTAATGAAAGAACAAAATGCATTATTAAAATCTAAACTTAAAGAATAAAAAAACAACTATAATAACATGTATCATAGCTGTTTTCTTCACAGGTAATTAATAGCATTTTTATATGGTAATCTTTAAAAATTAAAGATGTCATAATCAGATTGTACATTCAAATGTAGGTTAGATAGGTTAGGCGTGCAATACCCAATTTTGGGTATATTTTAGCAGTTATGATAACTTAGGTTTTATAATTAAGATTAAATATTTTTATACCTTTAGCTAATGAAAACATTAGTCGTACTTATGCTTGCTATTATGGTATGTAGTTGTAAGCAAAACACAAAAGCACAGCCTGAATTAGCAATTCATGAATCGGGTATAGAAGTTAAAAATATCGAAGCCACAGCTGTAGAGACCATTTATCAATTTAAGGTAAAGGATTTGTATGGGAATCCGTTTGATTTTTCAACTTTAAAAGGAAAGAAAATCATGGTGGTAAATACCGCGAGTAAATGTGGTTTAACTCCGCAATACAAAAACCTTCAAGAGTTATATAAAACGTATAAAGATGCCAACTTTACAATAATAGGTTTTCCTGCCAATAATTTTAAATCGCAAGAGCCGGGGAGTAATGCTGAAATCGCCGAATTTTGTGAGGCAAATTATGGAGTAACTTTTCCTATGATGAGTAAAATTTCTGTAAAAGGAAACGATATGGATGAGGTGTACAAATTTTTAACTCAGAAAAGTAGAAATGGTTTAGAAGATTCTGAGGTAGAGTGGAATTTCCAAAAGTATTTAATTAATGAAGAAGGGCATGTTGTACGTGTCGTTTCACCAAAAACATTACCTACAGACGAATCAATTATTTCATGGATTAAAAGCTAAAAAAATGACTAAAAAAATAGGATTACAAACCATTTGTACCCATGTGGGAGAAGTGAAGGACGAACAGTTTAAAGGAGCTGTTTCGCCAATTTATATGTCAACCTCTTACCAGTTTGACGATGTAGATGTAAAACGATATCCGCGTTATTTTAATACGCCAAATCAAGAGAGTTTATCGAAAAAAATTGCTGCTTTAGAGCATGCAGAAGCAGGAATGATTTTTGGTTCGGGTATGGCTGCTATTAGTACAACCTTATTAGCATTTTTAAAAACTGGTGATCATGTTGTGGTGCAAAATACATTATATGGCGGTACCAGTAATTTTATACGCGAAGAATTTCCGAAGTATGGTATCGAGTTTTCGTTTACAAAAGGGTATGATGTAGCCGATTTTGAAGCTGAAATAAAAGAAAACACCAAGGTACTTTATATAGAAACACCTTCAAATCCGTTACTAACAATTACCGACTTAAAAGGGATTTCCAATTTAGCGAAAGCGAAAGGATTATTGTCTATAATAGATAATACCTTTGCTAGTCCAGTGAATCAAAACCCAATCGATTTTGGGATTGACATTGTAGTGCATTCAGCAACAAAATATCTTGGTGGACATAGCGATATCTTGGCAGGAGCTGTAGCATGTTCAGATCTGCATATGAAAGCTATTTGGAATGTGGCTAAAAATTTAGGTGGTAGTTTAAGCGACTTTATGGTTTGGATGTTAGAGCGTAGCATAAAAACCTTAGTTCTTCGTGTTAAAGCTCAAAACAGAAATGCTAAGAAATTGGCGAAGTTTTTAAGCAGTCATCCAGATGTAAAAAATGTCTATTATCCAGGGCTGAAAAGTCATCCGCAATACGAATTAGCAAAATCCCAAATGCGTGGTTTTGGCGGGATGTTATCTTTCGAGCTTAATGAAAATTTAGATGCTTTGGCTTTTCAAAAAGCCTTAAAATTAATAAAATCATCCATGAGTTTAGCAGGTGTAGAGAGTACTATGTTATCACCTTATTTAACCTCTCATGCCTTATTAACACAGGAAGAACGTGATAGTATTGGGGTTACCAACGGATTGATTCGTTTTTCGGTAGGGATAGAAACTAAAGCCGACTTGATAGACGATATAGAACAAGCCATTCAACAAGTGAAAGCATAGAGTAGCATTTCAGGTTCAAAGGAAGTGCTTAAAAAATATAATATAAATGAAATTAGATATACTTGCTATTGGAGCGCATCCCGATGATGTTGAACTGGGGTGTGGGGCAACCATAGCTAAAGAAATTGCCAACGGGAAAAAAGTTGGTATTTTAGATTTAACGCGAGGAGAATTAGGAACTCGAGGAACCGTCTTAACTCGCGCTGCGGAAGCAAAAGATGCAGCCGAAATATTGGGGGTGTCCATTCGAGAGAATTTAGGATTTGCTGATGCGTTTTTTGTGAATAACAAAGAACATCAATTAGAAATTATTAAAATAATTCGGAAATATCAGCCGGAAATTGTGCTGTGTAACGCTATAGACGACCGGCATATCGATCATGGAAAAGGAAGTAGTTTGGTAAGTGATGCTTGTTTTTTAAGCGGATTAAAAAGAATTGAAACCACACTAGAAGGGGAGCAACAACTACAATGGCGGCCAAAACATGTTTATCATTACATACAATGGAAGCCTATAGAGCCTGATTTTGTAGTGGATGTTACTGGGTTTATGGAAACGAAAGAACAAGCCGTTTTAGCGTATAAAACGCAATTTTTCGATCCGGCGAGTAAAGAGCCAGAAACACCAATATCTAGTAAAAACTTTACCGAGAGTGTAAATTATCGCGCAAAAGATTTAGGACGCCTCATTGGGGTGGAATATGCAGAAGGCTTTACATCAGAGCGTTATGTTGCCGTTGAAAATTTATTTAAATTAAAATAAAAATTTTTTAAAAAAAGGTTTGGAATATCTGTTATTTCGTTTAAATTTGCACTCGCATTACAGAATGCACGTCACATGGTGGTTGTAGCTCAGTTGGTTAGAGCATTGGTTTGTGGTACCAAGGGTCGCCGGTTCGAATCCGGTCTTCCACCCAAAAAGCAAAAGCCTTTCGATTTTTCGAAAGGCTTTTTTTGTGGAGTTAATTTTGTTAATTTCATTAATTTCATAATTATCCGATCTTAAAGTTCTAATTATTTAATTTTTTAATAGAATATTGCGAAGCTCATAAAAATGTACACAGTATGGTGTAAACTAAGTATAATTACTTAATTTTATATCAAATACTTATTTTTTAATGACATTAATCGCTTCACATCAAACTTTTAAACGGCAAGCACTTTCTAGTGTAGCGTGTGGAGCGTGTATCAATGAAAATTGTTTAATAAAGCGAAATTTTCAATCGCTCTCCGATTCTAAATTTGTCGACCAGAAAACCACATTACGCTGTAAAAAAGGGCAGCAATTTATTATGGAGGGAGCACCAGTTCACGGTTTATATTTTGTGATGAAAGGCAAAGTAAAGGTGTTTAGAACTGGGATTAATGGTAAAGAGCATATTGTTCGTTTTTCTAAAGAAGGTGAAATAATTGGGCATCGCGGTTTTGGTACAGAAGAGTGTTATTCTATAGGAGCTATTGCGTTAGAACATACCGTTTTGTGTTATTTTTCGAAAGATGTCTTACAGGGCATATTACTTGAAAACCCTCGGTTTGCCTACGATATGATGTTGTTTTATGCTAACGAACTGAATAGAAGTGAGTCTAAGGTGAAATCCTTATCGCAAATGACTGTTCGTGAGCGTGTCGCCGATATGTTACTGTATATAAATCGAAAATTTGGTTCGACTAATGGCTTCTTAAATCTTCCTTTAAGTAGAAAAGAGTATGCCGATTATACCGGAACTTCCGAAGAGCAAATTATAAGAATTTTTTCAACTTTGAAAAAAGAAAAGTTAATTAATGCTAGCGGAAAAAAAATAGGGATCAACGATATTAATCGTCTTAAAAATGAAATTAGCGAGCACAATTTCTTCTTAGATAGCTAGTTTTATATTTTCAATTGTTTTACTATTTAGTTTATTTATTCAAAACTCACGAAGGGTAAATGGTCTTGTTGTATTCGTGTGTTTCTTCACTTTTTCAAATAATTACGTAGTTTTTTTACTAAAATATCTTTTTCTAAGTACATCTTATTTTGATTGTATTTTACTGTAAATCAGTATTTTGTATTGAAAATATGTTTTTTGTCAGGTTTTTATATGTTGTAAAAAGTGGTTTGTTTATGGGGTATCTCATGAAATAGATTTAAGACTACTTATATATTTGTTGAAAACTAAGTATTACTACTTAATATTATTAAACCAATAGATATGAAAACAGTATTAAAAAAATCGCTCTTTATTTTACCATTAGCCATTATGCTAGGGTCTTGTGGAGGAAAGGACAAACAAAAAACAATAGCCGAAAATGTAACTCCTGAAGTTTCAAAAACTAAATCTTTAGCGATTGAGAAGCCTCAATTAACTTTCGGGTTTATCAAATTAACAGATATGGCGCCTCTAGCTATTGCTAAAGAAAAAGGTTTCTTTGAAGATGAAGGCCTTTTTGTGTCGGTAGAAGCACAATCTAACTGGAAAAATGTTTTAGATCGTGTGATCGATGGGCAATTAGATGGTTCGCATATGTTAGCAGGACAACCTATAGCGGCAGGAGCAGGGTTTGGAAGACAAGCAGAATTAGTAACGGCCTTTTCAATGGACTTAAATGGAAACGGTATTACAGTGTCTAACGATGTATGGTCTAAAATGAAACCCAATGTTCCGATGGATTCAGATGGTAAGCCTGTTCATCCTATAAAAGCGGATGCTTTAAAACCTGTAATAGATGAATACAGGAAAGAAGGTAAAGCATTTAAAATGGGAATGGTGTTTCCGGTATCGACCCATAATTATGAAATAAGATATTGGCTAGCAGCTGCAGGAATAAATCCGGGGATGTATACGGCCGACAATGTTCAAGGACAAATTGATGCTGAGGTTTTATTATCGGTTACTCCACCGCCACAAATGCCAGCAACGCTAGAAGCAGGAACCATTTTTGGATATTGCGTAGGAGAGCCATGGAACCAACAAGCCGTATTTAAAGGTATTGGAGTACCTGTAGTTACCAATTATGATATCTGGAAGAATAATCCTGAGAAGGTTTTTGTAATGACAAAAAAGTTTGTAGAAGATAACCCTAACACTGCAATTGCAGTAACCAAAGCATTAATTAGAGCTGGTAAATGGTTAGATGAACCAAGCAACAGAGCAGAAGCTGTTAAAATTTTATCGATGTCTCAATATGTAGGTGCAGACGAAGCTGTAATTGCAAACTCTATGACAGGGACTTTTGAGTTTGAAAAAGGAGATAAACGCGATATGCCAGATTTTAATGTGTTTTATAAGTACAATGCAACCTATCCGTTTTATTCTGATGGTATTTGGTTTTTAACTCAAATGAGAAGATGGGGGCAAATTCCAGAATCAAAATCATCAGACTGGTATGCTGAAACCATTAAAGATATTTACCGTCCAGATATTTGGAAAAAAGCGGCTGCGCTGTTAGTTGAAGAAGGTCATATTCCAGCTGCCGATATTCCTACAACCGATGGGTATAAGCCAGCTACAGCAGATTTTATAGATGGCACTTTGTACGATGCGAAACATCCAATTGAGTATATAAATAGTTTTAAAATAGGAAACAAGGACGAACCTATTCAGTAATTAAGTAATCATTTAAAGTACGTCATCATGAAGCAAAGCATAACATTAGGAAACGTTGGTAGATTTATGGGCTTGGGGTTTTTAGGCACCTTAAAAGATTTGTTCACAGGGAATTTACAACGTGAAGATTTTATAAGCTTTTTACGAAAAGTTATAGTTCCACTAGCCTCGATACTCTTATTTATAGGTTTATGGCACCTGGGCGCAAAGGCATTATACCAAAGAGAAGCAAATTTTAAAATTGAAAAAGCCTTAGCAGATCAAGGGCCAGAAGCCGCAGATGCTATGCGTGCTTGCATTGCATCTGGAGATCTTAGTTGCCAGCCTAATACCTTACCAGCACCTAGTCAAGTTTGGGATTCGTATAAATCTTTATTAAAAGATCACAGAGCAATTAGCGCAGATAAAGCCGAGTTTAAACAAAAAACAGCAGCCTTAAACAAAAAACGTGTGGCTGCCGGCGAAGCACCAATAACATATACAGGAAGACCATCATTTATCGATCAGATTATTATGAGTTTAAAAACAGTATTTGCTGGGTTCCTTTTAGCCTTGGTAATTGCTGTGCCGCTAGGAGTATTAATAGGATTAAGTCCTACCTTAAAAAGCGCTTTTAATTGGTTTATTCAAATTTTTAAACCGGTTTCGCCAGTTGTTTGGTATTTGCTAGTCTTCATGATTGTAAAAACTATTTTAATAGATTCTAACGACGATAGTTCCTTTATCATCTCGTTTATAAGTGTTGGGTTTTGTTCTATGTGGGCAACCTTAGTTAATACGGCTATGGGCGTGTCTTCGGTAGATAAAGATTATTTAAATGTGGCTAAAGTTTTAAAACTAGGGCCAATTCAAAATGTGTTTAAAGTGATTTTACCTTCGGCTTTACCTTTAATTTTTACAGGTTTAAAAATTACCTTATCGGTGGCCTGGATGGTGTTAATCGCCATAGAATTATTAGCGCAAAGTCCAGGTTTAGGATCGTTTGTTTGGGAAGAATTTCAGAATGGTGCCAACGATTCAAATTCAAAAATTATAGTCGCTATGTTCGTAATTGGAATCATCGGGTTTCTATTAGATCGCATAATGCTTACCATTCAAAATGCCGTGTCGTTCAATAAAAATGAAGGTATTTAATCTGAAAAAATAAAGTTATGGCATATTTAGAATTGAATAATATTTATAAATCTTATGGGCAGGCTCACGATGCCACCGAAGTGCTTTCAAACATTAATTTAACTATTGAAGAAGGCGAGTTTGTAGCCATTGTAGGGTTTACGGGAAGTGGAAAAACCACATTAGTAAATTTAATAAACGGACTTGTAGAACCAACAAAAGGGGAGGTGTTATTTAAAGGTGAACCGGTGTCTGGAACTAGTCACGAACGCGGTGTTATTTTTCAGAATTACTCGCTTTTACCCTGGTTAACTGTAGGACAAAATATTTATATGGCAGTTAAAGAAGTGTTTCCAAAGATGAAAAAATTAGAATTACAAGCCTTAGTTGCCGAGTATGTGGAAATGGTAAGTTTAACCCCGGCAATTAATAAACGTCCAAAAGAATTATCTGGAGGAATGCGTCAGCGTGTTGCCGTAGCTCGAGCTTTAGCGATGAAACCCGAAATGATTATAATGGATGAACCGCTTGGCGCTTTAGATGCTTTAACGCGGGGAAACCTTCAGGATGAAATTTTAAACATCTGGGGCAAAGATAAACGTACCGCCTTGTTAATTACCAACGATGTAGATGAAGGTATTTACATGGCAGATCGTATTATTCCGTTGCGGCCAGGACCCAATGCCACACTTGGTCCAGAGTTTAAAATAGATATTGAACGCCCTCGCGATAAAACGGCTTTAAACGATAACCCGAATTTTAAATCGACTCGAAATGCAATTATCGAATATTTAATGGATATCGGGAATCAAAGAAAACAGGAGGTAACCCAAGAGTATATTTTACCAGATTTACAACCAAAAAGTTTTGTCGGACACTTTTAAAATTGAAAACATGAATACAGAATCAACTATAGAACCACAAATGATGCAAGGCGAAAATGGTATTGTTTACCCTTCGGCTAATGTGATGTTAGATTTAAACAATCTGAAAAAAGTGTACCCAACTCCTAAAGGCGATTATACCGTTTTAGAAGATTTAAATCTTCAAATTATGAAAGAGGAATTTGTTACCATTATCGGGCATTCGGGATGTGGAAAAACAACCATGCTTTCTATGATTGCAGGTTTAAACGATATTTCGGGCGGATCCATTTCTGTTTTAGGAAATAGAATTAAAGGTCCTGGTCCAGATCGTGGTGTTATTTTTCAATCGCCAAGTTTAATGCCTTGGATGACTGCGCTTCAAAATGTAATGTTAGGCGTAAATCAAGTTTTTCCCGATGCTACAAAAGCGCAACGTAACGATATTGCTAAATACTACCTTCAAAAAGTAGGTTTAGAAGATGCCTTTCATAAAAAAGCATCGGCATTATCGCAGGGGATGCAGCAGCGCGTGGGTATAGCCAGAGCTTTTGCCATAAAACCTAAAGTGTTGTTATTAGATGAACCTTTTGGAATGTTAGATTCTCTAACACGTGGCGAGCTACAAGATATTTTAATAGAAATCTGGAATAAAGAAAAAATTACAGCTGTAATGATTACGCATGATGTAGATGAAGCCATCTTTTTGGCCGATCGTGTGGTGATGATGACCAGCGGACCTAAAGCTAAAATAGGGGATATTTTAAATATCGATTTTGAGCGTCCAAGAACTCGAAAGGCCGTGCTTGAGCATAGCGATTATTACACCTATAGAAAACATCTTATCGACTTTCTAGAGCATTAAAAGGGAAGTCAATTCAGTTAAACCGTTATAATTTAAGTCAGCCTAATTGTAGTTAGGTCCCTTTGGTGTGTCAAATATTAAGCATTCCAAAATAAAAAATACTTGTGCGATTAAAGTGAGCACAAAACAACCAATAATAAAAACAATCAACCAAAAAGAAAATAATGAAAAAGCAATTATTAATTTTAGCGCTACTACTTAGCGGATTTCAAAGCATTCAAGCACAATTTACTTTAGATGGCGAATTTAGGCCACGAACAGAATACCGCCATGGTTATGGTAGTATTTTTCCGGAAGACGCAGAACCAGGTTTTGCTATTAGTACAAGAGCCCGATTAAATGCGGGATATAAAACAGAAGCTTATAATTTTTATTTAAGTCTGCAAGATGTTTTAGTTTGGGGAGAAAACAGGCAAATAGATCCAGTAGATGTAAATAATTCGTTTGCCATTTTTCAGGCTTGGGCCGATATTCGTTTAGGAAACGGATTCTCTACAAAATTAGGACGTCAAATCTTGTCTTACGATGATCAGCGTATCATGGGAGGATTAGACTGGGCGCAACAAGGACGTAACCATGATGCGGCATTAATTCGCTATAAAAAGGACAGCTTTATGTTCGATGTAGGATTAGCTTTTAATCAGGATTTAGATAATGCAACGGGTAATGTTAGCGGATTTGTTAGTGTTGGAAATGAATATACCGAAGACCCAAATTTCTTCACATATAAAGCCATGCAATATCTGTATTTAAAGAAGGAATGGAAAGGATTTTCTGCAAGTGTTTTGGCTATGAATAATACCTTCCAAAACTTTGTGTTAGTTGATGGCGTAAGGACGTATGATGGTTATGGGGTAAGTAGTTTACAAACTATAGGAACGCATTTACAGTTTAAATCTGGTGCTTTTGGATTAGAAGGAAATGCATTTTTCCAGACAGGTGAGCGTGTGAATGAATTGGCTGTAAAAGGCGCTTTTTTATTAGGATTAGATGCTAGTTTTAAAGTTACAGAAGGTATAGGTTTAGGTGCCGGATTAGAAGTGATTAGTGGTAACGATGCCGATGCAGGAGAAACTGGAGCATTCTTTCCGTTATACGGAACAAACCATAAATTTAATGGGTTTATGGATTATTTCTACGTAGGTAATCATGCCAATTCAATAGGTTTAGTAGATATTCATTTAAGTGCAAATTTTGCTTTTAATGAGACCTCGAGTTTAATGGTGAAGATTTTAAATTTTAAGGGTGAACAAGAATTACCTAGTGGAGATAGTTCTTTAGGAACAGAAGTAGATTTAGTATATTCTAAGGCATTTAAAGGATTTGCGTTAAAGTTAGGATACTCGCAAATGTTTGCTAACGATGGTATGTACGAGTTAAAAGGTGTGCCAAAAGATGAAGCTTCAGACATTCAAAACTGGGCTTGGGCCATGTTAGTGATGAAACCAAAATTCTTGAATGGGACTAATTAAATTCTAAAAAGGAGGCTGTTTAAAGCGTTTTGAAATTCATTATTCTGAATGTATTTCAGAATCTCATTAAATTATTAACCCATAATATGAGAAGCTGAATCAAGTTCAGACTGACAAAAACTCAACTTCTAGACAGCCTCATTTTTTTCGATTATTAAACTTTGCTTTATTGGTTAAGCATGCCTAATAATTGTTCTTCAAAATCTTTAGAGAACATATTGGTATTGCTATTAATAATAGTTCTGTCTGCATTTATAAGCATAACTCTATTAATAGAATTTAAAGCTAAAATTTGTCTTGAAATATCTGGATTTTTAAAATGATATTCATTTTTAAGCGGATATTGATATTGTTGTAAATAGTTCACCCAGTTTACATCATCTTTATCAATATTCATGGCAATGAAATCTATTTCAGGATACTTTTTCATGAGTTCCTGAACTTTTTTATGACTATCTAAAAAGTGATTTTTAAGATTAAAAGACCAAAAATAAATAACAGTTGGTCGTTTTATAAAATCGCTTAAATGTAATTCTTCATTCTTATTGTTGGTAACAATAGTATTGGGTAGGAGGTTACCAGGTTTCAAGTTTTTAAGAGATGTAACCAGTTTTTTTATGTATGCGTCATTTTCTGGCGAAGTACTTTTTTCGAGATAAGAATTTAAATATGGTGTAAAATCATCTATCCGATTACATGAATTTATATATCGTAAAGCTGCAAAGTTTAAAAGGAAATTTTTAATCGATGAGTTAGTCACCAAACTATCTATTACCTCGAGTTTATCTAAATTGTAATGCAGCGATCTTTTATTGAAAACACTATCCTTAGAATGGTTAAAATGTCTTTGTAAAGCTAGATTATTTACATTGTATTTTAAAAAAGTATAATACGGGAAATAGTCTTTTAAGTCGTTGTCGTTATAATCAATTTTAGAGCGGTAATCGTAAAAATCTTCGGGTAAAGATTGTAAATTTTTTAATTCATTATTGCCGTAATAAGCAAAAGGATAAAGTTCTTTCTGAGCATAAAAATTATAGTCAATATTAGCTTGAGCAATTTTTTTGAATAAATCCGATGTTGTGTATTTAGATTCAAATTCGTCTAAATTTTCTTGAAGTACAGATTTAATAGAATCTAAATGTTTTTCGAAAATTTCTGGAGACGACTGACTAAGTCTTAATACTTTATTATTAATGCGTTCGTTTTCTAAGAACATATTAATAAGATAATTATTTTCTTTGGCGCCTTTTCCTGTAAAAACTAAAGATTCATCAAAATCTAAATTGTTAAGTCTAAAAATAATACTGTCGTTAGGTTCAAGAAAAATCATTTGAATTTCTCCGCCATGCGAAAAGGTGTATAAACCAGACTCTACCGGGTTTATTTTATATAAAAATCGATTATTTTGGTCTAAATCGACCGTATCTAAAACTTTGTTTTCTCTAGAAATAATAACAAATTTATCGCTCGGATTAATTATTTCTCCACCTAAAAAGGCCGAAGACCCAGTACCGTTTTTAGAATTTTTATTGCAGGCCGTAAAACATATTGAAAGTAAGATAATTAGGTAAAGGTGCTTCATAGATTAGGACGCTCTTAATATAAAAGAAACAAGATTGTTAATAACAAAAATATGGCATGCAGTCAACTTGGGCTGTTAATGGCTTGTTAAATATTATTAAGATGTTATTTCTTTCGTGTAATGGATGATATTTTCTACTTTTGCAGCAAATTAAAAAAACAATTTATGTTATCAGTTTCAAATCTTTCCGTTCAGTTTGGGAAGCGTGTACTTTTCGATGAAGTAAGTACAGTTTTTAATCAGGGAAATTGCTACGGGATTATTGGTGCTAATGGTGCTGGAAAATCTACTTTTCTTAATATTATAGCAGGCAAGCAAGAGCCAACTTCTGGACACGTCCATTTAGAAGCAGGAAAGCGTATGTCGGTTTTAGAACAAAACCACAATTTATACGATGAGCATACGGTTTTAGAAACGGTTATAATGGGGAATAAACCCTTATTTAAAATCAAGACCGAAATAGATGCTTTATATGCTGATTATACAGATGAAAATGCTGAAAAAATTGGAGAGCTTCAAGTCCAGTTTGAGGAGATGAATGGTTGGAATGCCGATAGCGATGCTGCAGCATTATTATCTAACTTGGGTATCAATGAAGATTTTCATTATACCCTAATGAAAGACCTAGATGGTAAGCAAAAAGTACGTGTGTTATTAGCTCAAGCCCTTTTTGGAAATCCAGATGTGTTGATTATGGATGAGCCTACCAACGATTTGGATTACGAAACCATTACGTGGTTAGAGAATTTTATTGCTAACTTCGATAACTGTGTAATTGTTGTATCGCACGATAGACACTTTTTAGATGCGGTATGTACTCATATTTCCGATATCGATTTTGCTAAAATCAATCATTATTCTGGTAATTATACTTTTTGGTACGAGTCTTCTCAATTAGCAGCAAGGCAGCATGCACAACAAAACAAAAAGGCTGAAGAGAAAAAGAAAGAATTAGAAGAATTTATTCGTCGTTTTTCTGCAAACGTTGCAAAAAGTAAACAAGCAACAAGTAGAAAGAAAATGATTGATAAATTAAATATAGAAGATATTAGACGTACAAGTAGACGTTATCCTGCTATTATTTTTGAACGTGATAGAGAAGCTGGAGATCAGATTTTAAACGTAGAAAATCTTTCGGCATCGATAGATGGTGAAGTACTTTTTAAAGATATAAACCTAAATTTAAATAAAGGCGATAAAGTTGTGGTATACTCTAAAGACTCTAGAGCAACTACAGCATTTTATCAAATATTAAATAATAAAGAGCAACCAGATTCAGGATCTTTTGATTGGGGAGTAACAACAACACAATCCTATTTACCTTTAGATAATAGCGAGTTCTTTAAAAATGATTTAAGTTTAGTAGACTGGTTACGCCAATGGGCTACTACCGAAGAAGAACGCGAAGAAGTATATGTTCGTGGATTTTTAGGTAAAATGATTTTTAGTGGAGAAGAAGCCTTAAAGAAATCGAATGTATTATCTGGAGGAGAAAAAGTGCGTTGTATGTTAAGTCGTATGATGATGGTTAGAGCGAATGTTTTAATGTTAGACGAACCTACAAACCATTTAGATTTAGAGAGTATTACAGCATTTAATAACTCTTTAAAGAACTTTAAGGGTACGATATTATTTTCTACTCACGATCATGAATTTGCACAAACGGTAGCTAACCGTGTTATAGAATTAACGCCTTCTGGTATTATAGACCGTTACACTACGTTTGATGAATATATGCAAGACCCTAAAATAAAAGAACAGCGTACAAAAATGTACACTGTTTAATAACTTATAAAAAAGCTGTATTAGACTTAGAGGTTTCGTCAATATGAATTTTATTCAGGTTCTCACATGTTTGGTTATCCAAGTGATGAGATTTTGAAATACATTCAGAATGATGAATTACAATATTTTTTAGACAGTTTTTTTATGCCTCTAATTCTGAAGTTACCGCGGTAATAATTTTTAAAGCCGCTTGTTCTTCTTCTTTATTAACAAAAATTTCTTGTTGCCCTTGAATCGAAGAGCCAAATCCTGCTAGTCTTCCAGACTCACTTTCGTCTTTTATTATAGCATTAATATTTGCTGTTTCTAGTTCGTTTGTTAATCGCTGAACCAGTATGAAGCTTCCGGTAAACACCTTTACATAGTTAGAATCTTTCATAATTTTAAGTCCTTAAAGTTGATTATTAAAGATACGAACTTTTAAATAAAATTTAAAAAACTATTTAAATCATTCAGTAAAATTGAAGATTTTCTTTTATTTCTAAAATAAAAATGAAAACATAGCTGAATATCTCATATATAATCTTACATTTGTATCAATTATAATTATTTAATTTATTACAATGAACAAAGGAACAGTAAAATTCTTTAACGACTCAAAAGGATTTGGATTCATTATTGAAGACGACACAAACAAAGAACATTTCGTACACATCTCTGGATTAATTGACGAAATTCGTGAAGGAGATGCAGTAGAATTCGATTTACAAGAAGGTAAAAAAGGATTAAACGCAGTAAATGTAAAAGTAATCTAATACTTCTGGTAAGTATATACTTTTTATGATCTTAAAACCTATCAATGTATTGATAGGTTTTTTTTATGCCTTATACCGAAGTCCTCTACAACTCTTTTTATAATCTTATAAGTTTAGCTAATAGGTTTTTACTTCTTAAATACTTCTTGTTTTTATCAGATTACAAGGGGCATGAGTGCTAAACTACAGTTCAGACTTTAAAAACTACAGTTCGGTAATTACTTTTTTTTATTACATGTCTTTCCATAGATATTTGTTTCATAATAATTTTAAAACCAATATAATATGAAACATTTAGTTTATCTCGCAGTGTTTTTGGCAAGCTTAATTACCCAAGCCCACCAAAACCTTAACTCAAAACAGAACCCTTCCTTAGTAACTGCTCATAATTTAACCGAGAAGGAGTCGCATTTTCACTATTCTTTAGAACTTTTTTCTAACTTTAAACAGGACATTTAATTTTATCTAATGTCTATAGAAAGATCTCTAAAGCACAAGTAGAAAGCATTAGGTTATTAATTTTAGAAGTATCATGACAGAGTCAGTAAAAAATATAGTTATAACATTTGGATTAGGTTGCGTTATTTTCTTAATCGGGAATATTTTCTTTGATGGGTTTAATTTCGAATCGGTAAGCGATTTTTTTATCGACTTTATATTTTATCAGTTATATGCTTTTGTGTTAGGCTATTCAAATATGACATTTTTTGCTATGCTAGCTAAGCGACCATGGCGAAAGGAACAAGGTGTTTTAAGAATAATATTAGGATTTATAGGCGCGGCCCTAATTACCTTATTAGGCTTGTTTGTATTGCATGGTTTTACCAGTATGGTGTATCATGGCAATACTTTTTCCGAATTTATTGCTCATGAAAAACTATCGCATTATAGCTTTGGTTTTTGGGTCACTATAAATATTGTTATTATTTATCATTTTGTGTATTACTACAATGCATATCAGCAACGAAAAATTAAAGAGCAGAAGGTAATTGCCGGTACCGCAAGTGCACAATTCGAGAGTTTAAAAAACCAAATCGATCCACATTTCTTATTTAATAGTTTAAATGTATTAAGTGCCTTAATCGAAGAAAATCCAGACAATGCGCAACGCTTTACGGTTTCATTATCTAAAATTTACCGCTATGTTTTAGAGCAAAAAGATAAGGAGTTGGTAACGGTAGAAGAGGAATTAAGTTTTGCTAAAACGTATATGAATTTGCTTAATATGCGATTCGAAAACAGCATCATCTACTCGCCACCAGTACATTTTGATAATCCAGATGCTAAAGTCGTGCCGCTCTCTTTGCAATTGTTATTAGAGAATACGATAAAACACAATATAGTAAGTGAGCAAAAACCCTTAAAAATAAGCATTACTGTAGAAGATAATTATTTAATAGTAACCAATAATTTACAAAAGAAAGACGTATTAAAAACCCGAGAGGGCGTGGGTTTACAAAATATTGTAAATCGTTATGCTATTCTAACTAAACGACATGTTTTAGTAAGTGAAACGGCAGATGCTTTCAGTGTTAAAATACCAATATTAACCAAACAAATTTCAATTATGGAAACAACAAAACAACAATATAACGAACAAGACGCGTATTACCGCGCAAAAAAACGCGTAGAAGAAATAAAAGGATTTTATGGAAATTTAGTCTCTTATTGTGTTGTCATACCTTTTTTAATATTTATAAATTACAAAACCTCGTGGGGCTTTCAATGGTTTTGGTTCCCAATGTTGGGTTGGGGAATGGGCCTAATTTTTCATGCTTTTTCTGTGTTCGGATATGGAAAAACATGGGAAGAACGTAAAATTCAAGAAATTTTAGAAAAAGAAAAACAACAAAAAAAATGGAACTAATGGAACAGTCATATTTTGAAAAAGAACGATACGAACGAGCTAAAAAACAAGTAAAACGCATCAGAGGTTTTTATTCACATGCCTTAGTTTACATTGTCATAAATCTCATGTTAGTCGTAATAAACATTCAGCATTTGGAACCCGGAGAGAGTTATTTTCAATGGCGTAATTTTATAACTCTAGGGTCGTGGGGTATAGGCTTGCTCGCTCATGGTTTATCTGTATTTCTACCCACTTTAGTAATTGGTAAAAATTGGGAAGACGAGAAAATTAAAGAACTCATGGAAAAGGAGAAAAAACATACTTGGGAGTAATAGTATATTAAAATTTTAGAACTATTTTGGGCGTATTTTTCTCCGCTACCGCTTCAAAAAACCGCGCTTTCCGCGCTACATGGTAGCTTGCTGCAATCGCTCACGCGAGGATACCCGAAAAATTTAGTTTAATACACAAAACTCAGTTTATAATGAAAGTCATTATTATAGAAGACGAAAAACCATCAGCACGGCGCTTGCAACGCATGTTGTTACAACTAAACCTAGAGGTAGAAACGATGTTACATTCTGTAGAAGCTTCCATCCAGTGGTTTCAAGAGAATACCCATCCCGATTTAATATTTTTAGACATCCAGCTTAGCGATGGTTTATCGTTCGAAATCTTTGATGCTGTTACCATTCAATCAGCAATAATTTTCACCACGGCTTACGATGAATATGCACTTAAAGCATTTAAATTAAATAGCATAGATTATCTGCTTAAACCCATAGATGAGGACGATTTAATACAAGCTGTAGATAAGTTTAAAATGCGAATTCCTAAACAGGAGCAAGTGGTTTTAAATTTTAACGATATAAAAAATTTGTTAGTTAACCCTCTAGATAGATCATATAAAAAGCGGTTTTCTGTACAAGTTGGTCAGCATTTAAAACTTATAAATAGCGACGATGTAGAGTGCTTTTATAGCGAAAATAAAGGGACGTATGTGCATACCCAAAACGGAAGAAATTATTTGTTAAACACAACTTTAGATCAGTTAGAAAATGATTTAGAACCCGAAACTTTTTTTCGCGTTAACCGTAAGTTTATTATAAATATTAATGCAATAGGAGACATGTTAAACTTTACAAATTCTAGATTAGAAATAAAATTAAAGTCCTTTAGAGGAGATCAAGTTATTGTTGCTAGAGAACGTGTAAAAACGTTTAAAGATTGGTTGGTGTAAAATATACGTAATTACTTAACAGTTAGGCTTTAAAACGAGTAGCTTGGCAGATTTTTTTTTATAGTAAGTTGTAAAACAACTACATTTAGTCTTTAAAAATCAATCGCTATGAAAACCAACCTAACCACTTTACTATTAGTATGTTTAGTCTGTTATTTTACACAGGCCCAAGACTGGAAAACTTATCCTTATTCACCAGAAGGCAGTTTAATATCCTTTCCCAAAGATGAAGGAGCTCATACTGCCGAAGCCGTTGAATGGTGGTATACAGCAGGCGAAGTTGTAGGAGAAACTTCTGGTAAACATTATGCCTATATGTTAAGTTATTTCGATTATAGTTATGGAGGTTTTGATGGGTTTAGAATTTTTAACCTTAGAGATTTAAGTACGGGAGCATTTTATCAAAGTACCCTTCCTTTATACTATAAAACCTTATCTACCGAGGCTTTAAGCATCGAGGCTGCAGTGGTTTTAGGAACCACTGAAACGTGGAGCAATACCGTTGATGGAGATAATAAAATTATCCCTTTTGAATATACCGTTAAAGCCAGTTCTGATGCTGGTAGTATAGACTTTTTGTATGAAAGCGTTAAGCGACCTCTAATTATTGGTGGTACAGGGAAGATCGATCAAGGATCATCTAAATATTCGTATTATTATTCTCAAACAAAGAATGAAGTATCTGGTAAAATTACCCTAAACGGTATAACAGAGAATGTTATAGGAACAGCCTGGATAGATAGACAATATGGTAATTTTAATCCGTTATCTAGTGAAAAGTATGAGTGGTTTAGTCTACAGCTTTCTAATGGAATGGATTTAAATCTCTGGAATATTTTTACTCCAGAGAATACCGTTCCAAACAATTCTAAATATAAAATTCTTTCGGCTTATGTTAATGAAGACACACGGTTTACCATTCACGATTTCAACATCGAGCGATTAGCGTTTAACTGGATGCCTGATGAAGCTAAGTGCTATTCTAAAAAATGGCACTTAACGGCAGCATCTAAAGGTATAGATTTAACCATAGAAAACCGATATACCGATGCAGAAATTCAATTGCCTTTTAGGTTTTACGAAGGGGCAACCACTATAACAGGAACAATTAATGGTGTGGAGGTTACAGGAATAGGTTTCTCAGAACTTGTGCATTCTTACGAGCACCCAGAAATTTCCATCTCTAGTTTGCCAGACCAAATGTATACCCCGGGGATTCCAGTAACGTGGGAGTTAGAAAACCCAGACGATGGCCGGCCAATATATTACGATATTTTATTTTCTACTGATGAAACGAACTTTATGGAAATTGCTTCAAATCTAACCGACACTAGCTTTACCTGGGACTCGCCTACCTTGGAACAAGGAGACACGGTGACCTTTAAAGTAGTTGCACATTCTATAGATAATGCCTTAATAAGTGAAACAACTTCTGACCCTTGGGTGTTTTCAACCTTATCTGTAGAAGAATCAGTTTTAAACCAAATTAATATATTTCCAAACCCCGTTCAATCGCAATTGCATTTACATGTACCACAACAATTAAAAAATTTAAACGTACAGGTTATAGATATTAGTGGACGTATTGTTTCTCAGATTAAAGTGCCTGCAGGCTCTTCTAAAATAGTTGCTATAGATACTAAGAATTTTCATTCAGGGTTTTATTACTTGCATTGTATAAGTAATGGCGCAAAAAAGAGTTTTAAATTTATAAAGAAGTAAATTACTCGTCTTCTATACGGTTATCATCAAAGGCAGCAGGTAGTAATTTCGGAATAAATTTAATTACAATTGGTAACAAAATAGCACCTCCAGGAAGCAAGAATATAGCTAGGCTAGGTATGGTTTTAAAAATATCTAACAATTGCTCATTTACTTTTTTGTGTTCCTGTGGGGTTAAATCGCGTACGGTAGATTTTGTTAAAAGCACCATTAATTCTTTGCTTCCTCTTAATTCTTTTAAAAGTCTATGACGGTTTCTTGAGATTAGTTTACTAACCATTTGTGTAGACCTGTGGTAAAAACTTTTTACCACATTTTTAGAACTTAGTAAAGGAATGTTACTTCGGTTATCGTTAAAAAATGCATTTATAGTATATAACGAATCAGCTCGTTCTTTATCTGTTATATGAAGCGAGAGGCTTAATGTATTTAAAAATTCAACTTCTATAGGTTCTATGGTTTTGTCGCTCCAGGCTGCCATACAAGCAATATCGAAATAATATAGTGTATGCTGATCGCCATTTGCCATGGCAAGGGCTTCATTAAAAGTTAAGGGTTTAGTTTGTTGATACCGGATGGAGGATTCAAACAATTCAATTAAACTATTGTCGTAACTACTTTTAAAAGATTTTAAATTTAAGGCATGAAGCACAATTGTAATTATAGAAGATTCTAGGTGCTCTAAGTAAGATTTCGAAATTTTATTTTGTTCTAGAAAATGCTGGTAGGCTATTATGTCAATATACAACAAGACGTTTGTAATGTAGTGATTAAAGTTTTTTGTAATCACGTTGTCATTAATTTGAACGCGCTTATGCATTATTTTTTCAACCAAAATCTCAACAGAATCTCGCCCCAATATATCATCTAGAAAAGACGATTTATTTTCGTTTATGGCCGAATAAAACTCAACGATACTCTCAAATAATGGTTTTGCGGTATTACTTTCTTTATGGATATGTATAAAGGCTATAAAAAAGTTTACTTTACATAGCTCTTCTTCAGTTAAATCTGCATTTATAATATAGTCGTTTACAACTTTTATGTTATAACCATAAATAAATCCAGTTTCACGAAAAGCAGTATAGAAATTTTCATCAGAAGGATTATCTAATAACGTTTGTTGCGATAATTCTTTAATTAATTTCTTAATCCAGCCACTTGCCGATGGGTTCATTCAAATTGAGTTTAATGATGCAAATGTAATTTTTAAAGGTTAATCCTGCAATTAATTGTATTAACAAAATTTTAACAAAACCGATCTATTCATTTTTGCGTAGGTATGTGTGAGAATCAAAAAAATCATTAACTAAATCTCAAACATTATGAAAACAATGAAAATTATTTTAGGAATCGGAGCGTTGTCAATAGCCGGATTCTTTATGGTAGCAGCCGATCATATCGATGCGCCAGCAGTACAGGGAGGTTCAAGCGATATTACCGACTTTTATGCCTTTCAAGGAGAAAACACAGACAATTTAGTATTTGTTGCCAATGTCCAAGGATTATTAAGTCCGTCGGCTTCAGAAAAAGCTATGTTTAGTGAAAACACCTTAATAGAAATTAACATCGATACCAACGATGACAAAATTGAAGATTGGGTTATTCAAGCCATTCCTCGCGATGGGAAAATGTATTTCTTCGGTCCTGTAAAACCATCGGCAACAGGATTAACAAGTAAAATTGAAACTATGGGAACTTCGGCTATGGTAGATATTACACCTTACGGCTCTGAAGCTATAATTGCGAACAGTAATGGAATGTCATTTTTTGCAGGTCCAAGAGACGATCCTTTTTTTATGGATTTCGCACAATACACCGAAATTATTAATGGAAATGCCTCCGGCTTTAACGCCATGGGGAGCGACACTTTTGCAGGAACCAATGTTATGGCTGTAGTCGTAGAAGTACCAAAAAATATGATTGGTGGTTCTGGAACTATAAACACTTGGGTAGAATCTAAAACAAAACAATAATCAATTAAAAACTTACACATATGAAAACTTTAAAATATTTAATTGTAGCAGTAGGGGTTTCAATACTTTCTTTTAACTGTTCTAACGACGACGATAATATGATGGTAGATGAATCGGGTCCTGATTTTTCTGGAATCTACATGCAAGCCGATCAAATGGGGCGCCCAGCAGTAAACACGGTTTTTGTGTCGCCTTCGGCCAAAGATCAATTCAATGTTACTATTCCGTCTAAACAAGGAGCCGCTTTTCAAAGCATGTTTCAAACCAATTTAGAAGGTTTAAGTCCGGCCTATGCTATGCCCGGTGATAAAAATGCATTGGGATTAGATGCGGCAACATTTACCAGTGTTTTAGCAACCGATGTGTTAACCGTGTCATTAGATGGAAAAACTACATTTTACGACGGTACCAATGTATTAACGGGGCGCGCTTTACAAGATGATGTTATTACGGTAGAATTGTTATTAATTTTTGGAGGAGAAGACTTTTCAGAAAATCCAGGATTATCTAACGACAATGTAGATGCCAACGATAAGGCGTTCTTAAGTTCATTTCCGTACCTAGCCTCAGCTTGGTAGATACCTAATACGCCAATAGAACGAATTTAGATTGGTTCTATTGGTTTCTTACTAACACAAAACACACCATCATGAAAACAATTCAATACATACATTTATTGGTATTAGCACTAATTTGTTTTAGCTGTAATCATACCAAAACGACTCAAAAAATAGCTCAATCGAGCGACTATAACACCTATGTAGAAGTAGAAGATACTAAGGCGCTGGCAAGTGTGCAAGCTGATTATGCGTTTTGGAGGGATAAGTTAATTGCGCATCCAAATCAGTTTCCATATTTATCGAAGAAGGCAGCGTCTTTATCTTCTATATTTAAAATTACAGGAAATATAGATTATTTAGTAGAAGCCGAGCGTGATTTAGTTGAAGCGAATCAGCGCACGAACTATAAAAACTCGGCGTATTTAAGAGCCTTGGCGAGAACCTATATTTCGCAACATCGTTTTAAAGAAGCTTTAGAACTTTTAGAAAAGGCTGAAAAGGAAGGTGAACATTTAAAAGGAACACAACATATGCTTTTTGATGTACATTTAGAATTAGGAAATGCTACGGAGGCCAAAAAATATTTGCTAGCTGTTCAGGATTTTACTGATTTCGATTATGTAATTCGATTGGCAAAATGGCAAGATCACCAAGGCGATTTAAAATCGGCAATAACATATATGGAAAAGGCTTTGCAAATGGCCGAATCATCTAATAATATAGCGTTAAAACAATGGGTATATACTAATATAGCCGATTTTTATGGTCACGATGGGCAGGTTGAAAAATCTTATCGGTATTATTTAAAAACCTTAGCTATAGAACCGTCTGATGCTTATGCGAAAAAAGGCATTGCATGGATAGTCTATTCTCACGATAAGAATCCTACAGAAGCTTTACGTATTTTAAACAAGATATCACAGTCTCATAAAACTCCAGATTACGAGTTATTAAAGGCCGAAATTGCAGAGTACATGGGAGATAATGTTTCTAAATCCAATTATCTGAATGCGTATTTAAAAGCTGTAAAAAATGATAAATACGGAGATATGTACAACGCATATAATACATTAGTATATACTGACGATTTAGAAATTTTTGATGCTGCCTTGAAATTAGCAGAACAAGAGGTTGAAAATAGACCAACCCCAAATGCTTACGATTTGTTGGCTTGGAGTTATTTTAAAAATGGCCAGACTAAAAAAGCACTATATATCATTGAAAATCATGTAAAAGATAAAAGTTTCGAACCTACTATTTTATACCATATGGCTCAAATTTATAAAGAAAATGGTAATGTAAAAGAGGCTAAAAATTTAAAAAAGAATTACTTACCGCTACTTATGAGTTGGGTCCATTAGTGGCAAAACAAGTTAAGAATATTTAAAAAAGAAATGGTTTTTTGGTGGTTTTTGTTGAGAAGAGGGTTTGCTATTATGGCAAACCTTTTTTTGTGTAATAGCTGTATCACTCGATATCCGAATGAATAAAAAAAGCTCAGAATTAAGATGACATTTTTAACCCTGAGCATTTAATTTTAATATTAAAGATTTCTTATAGTATTTTAATTTTTTTATGATTATTTACGATACAGATTCTACAGTTCCTAAAGTGTAAAGTTGTTCTAGAGTAGGAGAGTCGCTTCCTCCAGCTGGTTCTAATGTAATACCAAAGGCTTCAGAAGCATTTGTGTTTTCAATAGTAAAAATCTTATTATCATCTGATGCGAAATCATCTAAAGTTCCTAAACTTGTTGGTGTTAACGGATTTAAAGTTAAAGACCAAACTTGGTATACTTTACCTTGCGGTGGTTCTGGTAAACCTTGAACGTCTAAATAAATGGTATTGTCATGTTTATCCCAATAGACTTTTGCGTAAGATTCTGGCGAAACGGTTTGCCCTCCTAACGGAATGGCTAAAATATTTTTATCTCTAAGAATAGTATTTAATTTTTTTACTTCTTTTAAATCTTTATTAGCAATATCAATTTGTTGTTCTAAAAATTGTTTGTCGGTTTCCACAACATTCATTTTAGATTGTAATTCTGTGTTCTGCTCTATAGCCCAAAATAATCCTCCAGCTAATAAAATGGCCGCTGCCCAACCCGTGTAAGTAAACCAAAGTGTTCTGCTATTAGATTTCTGAATGGAAACAACTTTAGATGACGTGTTTGGTTGACGAATTTTTTCAGCTATCGTATTAAAATCTAATGTACTGTCTTTTGGAGCAGTGGCCGCAGTTAACTTTAAAATGGCCGCTTCAATGTGTAGCACTTCATTTAAAACTTCAGGATGTTTTTGCATCATGGCATATACTGCCTTATTTTCTTCATCAGAAAGTGCGCCAGCAACATAGAGTTCTAAGATTCCGGAATTTATGTAGGTGTTAATATCCATATTAGTTTAAAACCATTGCGCGTAATTCGTTAATACAATTTCTATTTCTCGTTTTTATAGTGCCAATAGGCATGTCTAAAGTTTCTGAAGCTTCTTTTTGAGTATAGCCCTTAAAGTAAAGCAATTCTATAACTTCTATACATTTTTTAGCCAATTTGCTTACAAATTTTCCAATGCCAATAGCATCGGTTTTATCGTTTAAGTTATCGCTGTGCTGTAGGATATCTACGAAAAATTGAGCATTTAGGTTTTGCTTTTTATTTTTATAAGCTTTAGATCTAGTTTTATCTATGGCGGCATTTCGAGCAATATTTAAAAGCCACGTAAAGAAACGTCCTTTTTCTGCAGAATACGAATCTGCTTTGTGCCAAGCTTTAATAAAAACATCCTGCATAATTTCTTCGGCCGTGTCTTGATCGCGAACAATATTGTAAATAACACCTTGAATGTTTTGGGCATACATCTCATATAAAGACGCAAAAGCTTTTTCGTCCTTTTGTTTAAATTGTTCAATAAGCGTTTCTAACTGCATAGGCTTGGTTTGTAATTGTTGAAAGTAAGACATTTAACCGACATAAAAAAAACTGCACCAGGCAGCTTTTTTATAATTTGATTTTTTGAAATATTATTCAATAATACCACCACAACTAACACGTCCGCCAGCATCACCTGTAGGTTGAGTTTTAAAGTCGTCTTCGCCTTGGTGTACAATAATACCTTTCCCTATAATGTTTTTGTTTACATCTCCGCAACCAATACACCATTCATCTGTAGTAAAAGTTATAGTACCATTACCATTTTCGTCTGCGGTAAAATTACCAATATCTCCTTTATGATATCCACCTGCAGTATCACCCCATTTTCCATGGTTTTGTGCAGTTGGATTCCAGTGTCCTCCAGTCGATTTTCCATCAGGTGAAGAGCAGTCTGCTTTTTCGTGTAAATGAATCGCGTGCACCCCTGGAGTTAATCCTTCAAAAACGGCAACCATAGTTACTGTTCCGTTTTCTTCGGTAAATACAGCATTTCCTGATACACCACTATCGCTTTTAGCTTCTAATGCAACTTTTACTTTTTTAACTACAGGTTCTGCTTTTTGTTCTGTAGGAGGAGGAGTAGGCGTATCTGCGACTTTGGTTTCTTTTTTATCAGATTTACAACTAGTCGCAAAAACTAATGCTAGAGCGGCTATTAAAATTGTTCCTTTTTTCATTTTTAATTGTTTTTAATGATTGTAATTGGAAATTTACAGAATATTTAAACCAATTCAAATTTTACAGCATTCTAATTAATTGTTATATAAAATAGAATTACCTAAAAAATATTTTTAAACATGCTATTCATGTTAATTTTTTGTGAGAAATCAAGAAAATGAAATAAAACGTTTTGATTGCTTTAACAATCCGTGTTAAATAAAATGTAAAGTTTAATAAATCAATTGTTTGCTATTAACTATCTGATTACATTTACAATATAAATAGTTAGTTAGTTTTTTTTCAAATAATTCTATGATATAGTTTGGTTGGTTATTAAATAGAATTTATAGTTTGTTAGTTAATTTTTAGTTGAAAAGGGAGTTGTTTTTATAATAAAAATAATTCCCTTTTTTTATGCGCTTTTTTAGAAAATCTACCCTCCATTCTTATTCAACTTATTTTCTAAATCCACTTTGCACAGGTTACGATAAATCACATTAGGTTTCATCTTAGGTTAAACAACTTGGTTTTTTCACTAGAAATGGGTGTGTTGTAAATTGTTGTAAGACGCATATTTTGGTGCATAGATTACCCAAAAAGGCAGGGTTAAATCCTTATATTTGTGGGACTTGGGGATTAATATGAGTTTTAATATTTCGTCAGTTAATTTTTTGTAATGTAAAGTATTATGTTTAATAAGGACTTTTTTGTCTGAAATATGATAAATGTCATGTTTTTTAAGCCCAAGCTCACTTAAATTTGCTAATAAAATCTTAATTAATTATGAAGACAGGATTAAAACTATTAACCTTATTATTCGCTACTCTAATTATGAGTTGTGGAGGAAAAGAAGAAAAGAAAACAGAAAAATTTAGTTACGACAAAAAAGCTCCAGCCACAGAAAAACCGGTAGCAAAGGAAGAAGTAGTTCCTGCCTCTAAACGTGTCGATTTAACGAATAAGGGGATTGGCCCAATAACTTCTGTGACTTTAGATGCTGAAGTTAATCAAGAAATGGCAACTCGTGGTGCAGATATTTTCAAGAAGAATTGTACAGCTTGTCATAGAACCGACAAAAAATTCATTGGTCCAGCTCCAAAAGGTGTTTTAGATATTAGAACTCCAGAGTGGGTAATGAATATGATTTTAAATCCGGAAGTTATGGTAAAAGAAGATCCGTTAGCTAAAGATTTATTAATAGAATTTAATGGCGCACCTATGGCAAACCAACATTTGTCTGAAGAAGAAGCTAGAGCAATATTAGAATATTTCAGAACACTTTAATATTAGGCTTATGAAATCATTAAAAATTTCATTCTTAATTGTAGTAACATTTGGGTTTCTTTTGTCATGTAAAAATGACAAAGAAACCTCTGTAAGTAATTCAACTTCAGCGGCCGAGGCCACAAGATCTAATTCAACTGCAGATCAAGGTCAAGCTTTTATTAAGGACGACGAAGGTAAACCAACAGTACTGAGTATTGCCATGGAATCTCCAGACCATACCACTTTAGTTGCTGCGGTTAAAGCGGCAGGTCTGGAAAATGTATTAGTAAATGCAGGACCGTTAATGGTTTTTGCCCCTACAAACGAAGCTTTTGCAGCTTTACCAGAAGGCACTTTAGAGACCTTATTAAAGCCAGAAAATAAAGATGCTTTGGCTAATATTTTAAAGTATCATGTAACACCAGGAAATTATTCAAAAGACTTTTTAAAGAAATTTAAAGAATTAGGTCAAGCCAACAACCAATATGTAAAGGTAGAAGTTGTAGACGGCGAGCCGGTAATTGGTGGTGCTAAAATTTTAGCTAGTATTCCTGCCGGGAATGGGATTGTGCATGTTATAGACAAGGTATTGCTACCTCCAACCGAATAAATCAAACTATTAAATTATTGACGATAATGATAAAAATTACCAAACTACCTCTTGCTATTCTAGCCATGTTTATGGTGCTTTCAAGTTGTAATGACGCTAAAAAATCTGATGGAAAATCGGGAGCCTTATCAAGTAATGTTGCCGAGAGAGTTTATGTTGCTCCAGGACAGCACGACGAATATTATGCTTTTATTTCTGGAGGTTATAGCGGAAACTTAACCGTATATGGATTGCCATCGGGAAGAATGTTTAAGGAAATTCCTGTGTTCTCTCAATTTCCAACTTCTGGATATGGATATTCTGAAGAAACAAAACCAATGTTGAATACCTCTCACGGCTTTGTGCCTTGGGGAGATGCACATCACCCAGACATTTCTCAAACCAATGGTGAAACAGATGGTCGTTTTGTTTTTATTAACGAAAATAATACGCCTAGAATTGCGAAAGTAGATCTAACAACTTTTGAAACGACAGAGATTATTGAGATTCCTAACAGTGCAGGAAATCATAGTTCTTCTTTCGTAACCGAGAATACAGAGTATGTGGTAGCAGGAACACGTTTTTCTGTTCCAATTCCACAACGCGATATGCCAATTAAAGATTACAAAGGAAATTTTAAAGGCGCCTTATCTTTTTTATCGGTAGAACCAGAGCATGGAACTATGGATCTTTCTTTCCAGATTTTAATGCCTGGATTTAACTACGATTTAGCCCACCCAGGTCGTGGCGAATCTCATGGTTGGTTCTTCTTTTCAACATATAATACAGAAGAAGCAAGCACACTTTTAGAAGTTAATGCCTCGCAAAACGATAAAGATTTTATCGCTGCTGTAAACTGGAAAAAAGCAGAAGAATACATTAAAGCTGGAAAATTTAAAACAATGCCAGCGAATTACGCACACAATGTTTACGATGAAGCTACGCATACGGCAACATCAACAATGAAAAAAGAAGTTCGTGTATTAAATGCATCAGAATTACCAGGATTGGTATATTTATTACCAACACCAAAATCACCTCACGGTTGTGATGTAGATCCTTCTGGACAATACATTGTAGGGAATGGTAAACTTTCTGCTAACTTAACCGTGCATTCATTCACTAAAATGATAGATGCTATTGAAAATAAAAAGTTTGATGGTGAAGCTTACGGTATTCCAATTTTGAAATTTGAAGATGTTCTTGCAGGTGTTGTAGAGCAAGCAGGTTTAGGCCCATTACATACAGAATTTGACGATAAAGGAAATGGTTATACTACGTTCTTTATTTCTTCGGAAGTTGTAAAATGGAAATTAGGTACTTGGGAGGTGTTAGACAGACAACCAACATTTTACTCGGTGGGTCACCTAACAATTCCTGGAGGAAATTCTAGAAAACCTACTGGTAAATATATGTTTGCCATGAATAAAATTACAAAGGACCGTTATTTACCAACGGGACCAGAATTAGAGCATTCAGCACAATTGTATGATATTTCTGGAGATAAAATGGAATTGTTATTAGATTTTCCAACACACGGAGAACCGCATTATGCTGCTGCCATTCTAGCATCTAAAGTAGCTCCTAACTCTAAGAAAATTTATAAGTTAGAAGATAACGAGCATCCTTTTGCTGCCAAAAGCGATAGCGAAACTAAAGTGGTTCGCGATGGTAATACTGTTCATATATACATGACGACTATTAGAAGTCATTTCTCACCAGATAATATCGAGGGGATAAAAGTAGGAGATAAGGTTTACTTCCATGTTACCAATCTCGAACAAGATTTTGATGTGCCTCATGGCTTCGCTGTTATCGGACAAAATACATCAGAGCTTTTAATTATGCCTGGACAAACAAAAACATCGGTTTGGGAGCCTAAACAAGTAGGCGTTTGGCCGTTCTATTGTACAGATTTCTGTTCTGCATTACACCAAGAGATGCAAGGCTATATTCGTGTTTCTGCTGCCGGTGCCGATACCCCACTAAAATGGTCTATGGGTGAAGATATAGAATAAATATATGCTTAGGAGAATTTTATTTTAAGGTTTATTTTCCTACTAAAGGCGGGAGTTGTGTTATCGCTCCCGCCTTTCTTTTTTACAGAGTAATTGATAACTAACCTAAAACTAATCTGTATGTGTTATGAAAAAAGCAGGTATTATAATGATAGTAGGTTCCTTACTTTTATTAGGACTTTTTAAATTTCCATTATGGAACATCATGCTTGGCGCCCCACAATATCCAGATCCCCTGGGAATGAATATTTATGTTGACGGTATTCGAGGGGTATCTGAATTTGATATTCAAAATTTAGACGGATTAAATCATTATATTGGCATGAAAAAAATTCCGAAACCTGAAGAGATGTGGGAGTTTTCCGTGTTTCCAAAGGTGGTTTTAGGCATGTCATTACTTGGTGTTTTATTAGGAATTCTGGGGTTTATGAAAAAAATCAGTCCAAAGTATTTCTTAGGATGGTTTGTGTTAATGGCTGTTTTAGGTATTTTAGGGATGTACGATTTTAATAATTGGTTAATAGATTATGGTAGCAATTTAGATCCGAAAGCGATCATTAAAGCTTATAATCCAGATGGATCGCCAATGGCTTATAAACCACCATTATTAGGCCATAAACAATTATTAAATTTTCATGTAACCTCTTTACCACACACGGGCGGATATTTAATGTTTGTGGGAATGACACTAACACTTATTGCCTATTGGGTAGGTAAAAAATCAACTCAAATGCAATCTAAACGATAAGCGATTTGCAAAACTTTTAAAAATCGAAATTATGCAAACTTTAAAAAAATATTCAGTTTTAGCCTTACTATTATTTTTTCTTGGCTGTAATGTGTCTCCAAAAGCTATAGATTATGGTAATGAAGGCTGTCATTATTGTAGTATGACTATAGTCGATAAAATTCACGCTGCAGAGGTTGTTACAAATAAAGGTAAAGTCTATAAATTCGATGCTACAGAGTGTATGGCTCATTTTATGGAAGATTTTAATCGTTCAGAAATAGCACTTTATTTAGTAAATCATTATTCAAAACCGGAAGTTCTTATAGATGCTACTCAAGCCACTTTTTTGGTAAGTAAAAATATTCCAAGTCCGATGGGAGCCTTTGTAACTGCTTTCCAAGACCATAACATTGCGGAAAAGGTAAAATCGGAACAAGGCGGAACGCTATATACTTGGAACGAAATTTTAGAGCATTTAAAGCAGTAGTTAATGTATAAAAAATTAGCTTGTTTAGTCGTTATGTTTATAACGTGTTACAGTAATGCACAACAAATCGAGGTATGTAGCAACTGTAATATTTCTTCCATTAAAGAGGCTATTGCACAAGCAAAGGATTTTGATACCATTCTTATTCAAAAGGGTACTTATAAGGATCATAATATAGTAGTCGATAAACCTTTAACCATAATCGGAAAAAATTACCCAGTAATTGATGGAGAACTTAAAGGTGAAATTTTTACTATAACGTCAAATCATGTCACTCTAGATGGATTATTCATTATTAATGTTGGTACAAGTTATACAACAGATTTTGCTGCGGTTCGCGTAAAACGTAGCAATCATTTTATAATTAAAAATCTAGTATTAGAGAAGTTGTTCTTTGGTATTTATCTAGAAAAATCGAACAACGGAAAAGTATTTCACAATAAAATAATTGGAGACGCCGTAGAAGAGTATAATTCTGGAAATGGTATTCAATTATGGTATTGTAAAAATGTCGAGATAGAACGCAATCATATAGAACATGTTCGCGATGGTATTTACCTTGAATTTTCAGACCACTGTGTGATTAAAAATAACGTAAGTGTTAATAATGTTAGGTATGGTTTACATTTCATGTTTTCTAACGACGATGATTATATCGATAATACCTTCGAAAATAACGGTGCCGGTGTAGCCGTAATGTTCTCTAAGCGGATTAAAATGATAAATAATCTCTTTAAAGAAAATTGGGGACCAGCGTCTTATGGTATGCTTTTAAAAGAAATAAATGATTCTGAAATTAGGGGTAATACTTTTCAAAAAAACACCATAGGTATAAACATTGAAGGCTCTAATAGAATAAAGTATACCAATAATAATTTTATGAATAACGGTTGGGCTATTAAAGTTCGCGGAGCGTGTTACACCAATAGTTTTACTCAAAACAACTTTTTGTATAACTCCTTCGATATCGCCTACAACAGTCGTGTAAACGACAATACCTTTGAAGGTAATTTTTGGAGCAATTATACCGGATACGATTTAAATAAGGATGGTGTGGGCGATGTACCGTATCGTCCTGTAAAACTGTTTTCTTATATTGTAAATAGAACTCCAGAAACTATCATTTTAATGCGGAGCATGTTTATAGACCTTATCGATTTTTCAGAAAAAGTATCACCCGTCTTTACACCAGATAATTTAATGGATAACGCACCTGCAATACAACAAATAACATGGTAAATATTCAAGACCTACATAAGAGATTTGGAAAAAACAACGTGCTTAAAGGCATCGATTTAGAAATTAAGGAAGGTGGAATCTTCGCGGTGCTTGGCCCTAACGGATCGGGAAAAACGACCTTAATTAAATCGATATTAGGGATGGTAATTCCCGATAAAGGAAACATAACGGTATTAGGAGAAAGCATTAAGAAGAACCCAAATTACCGTCATGAAATTGATTATTTACCACAAATTGCAAATTTTCCGAGCAATTTGAAGGTAAAGGAATTGATTAAAATGATAAAAGATTTACGTAAAAATACCAATCAAGACCTGCATCTTATAGAATTATTGAAACTGGGACCTTTTTTAGATAAAAAATTAGGTAACCTTTCTGGAGGAACAAAACAAAAAGTGAATTTGGTGTTAGCCTTTATGTTCGATAGTCCTATTATTATTTTAGACGAACCAACTACTGGCTTAGACCCAATATCGCTAATCCGTTTAAAAGAACTTATTTTATCGGAAAAGGCGAAAGGAAAAACTATACTCATTACCTCTCATATTATGAGTTTTGTTGAAGAAATGTCAGATGAAATTGTATTTCTTTTAGAAGGTAAGATTTACTTTAAAGGAAGCATTTCAGAATTAAAAACTAAGACAAATCAGCTCGATTTTGAACATGCTATTGCGTCTATATTAAACGAAAATAATGCTTAAAATATTAAAATATAGTTTCTACGATTTAATGCGTAGCCGTTGGAGTTACGTTTACTTTGCGTTCTATTTGTTACTAGGGGTGGTGCTCTTGTTTTTAAACCACGACCTTTCAAAAGCAGTTATAACTTTAATGAATGTTATAATTGTTTTAGTCCCATTAATAGGAACTATTTTTGGAGTCATGTACTATTACAATTCCCAAGAATTTACAGAACTCTTACTCGCACAGCCCTTAAAACGATCTTCCATATTTATGGGACAATATTTAGGAGTCGCTTTATCGCTATCCTTAAGTTTAATTTTAGGATTAGGAATTCCGTTTGTATTCTACGGTTTGTTTAAAAGTAACGCCATTTGGGACTTTTCTTTACTACTAATAACAGGAACTTTTTTAACCTTAATCTTTACGGCATTAGCGTTTAATATCGCGCTGTCTAACGAGAATAAAATTAAAGGTTTTGGCTATGCTATTTTATTATGGCTGTTTCTGGCCATTATTTACGATGGTGTGTTTTTAATGACACTAGTGTATTTTGAAAGCTATCCTTTAGATAAATTATCGCTTATAGGTACTATGTTAAATCCGATCGATTTATCGCGAACCCTTATTTTGTTGAAGTTAGATATCTCGGCTTTATTAGGATATACTGGAGCCGTATTTAAACAATTTTTTGGAACTAACTACGGGCTTATCGTATCGTTAATTACGCTTACTATTTGGGTTATTGTTCCTGTGTTAAGAATTATGCAAAAAGCTAAGAAAAAGGATTTTTAACCGTTTCATTGTGTTGCTAACTTTAGTGGTCTAGAAGATATTGAAAACACTATTTTATAATGAGGAGATATGAATAGACTTAGTGTCACATTTTAGTTATCATCTTGAATTCTGTTTAGAGTCTTCCTAAGTAAGTAAAGCTGTATTGAAGTTGAAATGCGTTCCTGTAAAATTCTTTGCAGTACTAATGACACTCTATTTCACTACTAATAACAGGATTTACTGGAGCGGGAGAGAGGTAGGGAATGCCTAGGCCTAGACCTCTAATAATAAAAAGGATTCCAATTATAATTACAAATACCGGAATGAGTTTCTGGATTCGTTTTTTTGCCAAACTACTCAATAGGTTTCCAAAATAAATGGCTGTCGTCATTAAAGGAATTGTACCTAATCCGAAAAGGAACATATACAAGCTCCCTTGTAAAGGTTCAGCTGTAGCGATAGACGATAGAACCGCCATATACACTAAGCCACAAGGTAGAAATCCGTTTAAAAAACCGATGGTTAAAAAGGTATCTGCTGTTTTTTTCTGAAGTGCAACACCCATTCCTTTTTTTACTTTGGAAATTATACTGAAAATGGGCTTCGAGAAATTGTATTTGCTAAAGGTTTTATAGGGCAATAAAACCACAATAATTAAACACACTCCAATAAGTATTGATAGCTTTTGCTGAAGTCCGAAAATGTATAACCCCTTACCAATAAACCCGAAAATTAATCCAATAATGCTGTAGGCTAATAATCGGCCAAAGTGATAGGTGAATATCTGGCTTACTTTTTTCAACGTATTACTACGATCTACAGGAAGCATAAAGGCGATTGGCCCACACATGCCAATACAATGAAAACTTCCTAATAGGCCAAATATAAACGCTGAAAGAAACATTTAATAGGTTATTGATTCCTTAAAAAGATAACTCGAGTCGTTATTTTTCCAATCGACTTTCATATCCCAACGGCCATCCAAAAGGCGGTCTTTTGGGATGAGAAAAGTGTGATTTTCTACCTTAATTGGTAATTGAAAATCTAATGCTTTATTTGAAGGACGATATAAGGACACCGTTCCAGAGATATTAGAGGCTTTAAATGCCGTAGGGAACTGTATTAAAATCCCTTTATCTGTAGACGTCCATGTAACATCATCTTCAAGTGTTCTGGCATTTTGTTCTTTAGTAATATCATTTTGGAAGCTTAATTCTTGTTTGTAATAATCGTCGACTACTAAATCGTGATTAAAACGATCGCCAACCATCATATTATATACAAAATATAATATAAACGATATAAAACACACAAAAGCAATAACAATTCCTGTTCCCCAATTTATTTTCATAATGATAAGCTTTAGTCTTTTTAATTATTTGTAGCTTCTTGGTCCTAAGAAACTAACAGTAGTGGTTTCAATCAATTTATCGTGACTGTAAACTTCAAGGGTAAGTTCGTTTTTATCTCCTTTTAAATCAGATTGTTTGATTTCGATAAATAAAGTACCTTCTGCCAAACCTTGACCAGGAACAACAAAAGTATCTGAAGCTGAAACTAATTTAATTTCGCCAGGATAATCCGCGAGTTTAAACGTTACATCGTCAATATCGTCGTTAGTTTTATTGATCAATTTATAGGTGAAAACGTTACTAATAATGTTGTTCTCTTTGTGTTGATATAACTGGCCTGGTAATCTTAACACTGTAGCTTCTAAAGCATTTCTAGAAAACAGCATACCACCCCAAACCACGAGTAGAACGATTAAAACAGCACTGTAACCTTTTAAACGTGCTGTAAATTTAAATTTCTCCTTTTTCTCAATTTCGTCTTCACTAGCATATCTAATAAGTCCACGCGGAAAACCTACGCTATCCATTATGGTATCACACTCGTCTATACAAGCGGTACAATTAACACATTCTAATTGTGTACCATTTCTAATATCTATACCAGTAGGGCAGACGTTTACACATTGAAAACAGTCTATACAATCGCCATGGCCAAGGGCTTCGCGATCTTCATTTTTACGGAATTTTTTTCTTCCATTTTCACCTTCACCACGTTTATGGTCGTAGGCCACAATTATAGATTTATCGTCTAGTAATACACCTTGAAGTCGGCCGTACGGACAAGCAATTATGCACACTTGTTCTCTAAACCAAGCAAATACAAAGTAGAATACTGCGGTAAATATTATTAATGAAATTAAGGTGCTAAAGTGGTTGGCAGGGCCTTCTTTAATATAACTAATAACCTCGTCTCCACCTATTAAATACGCAAGGAATACATTTGCAATAATAAATGAAATGAGAAGGAAAAGAAACCATTTTATAAGTCGTTTTCTTATTTTTTCTGCGTTCCAAGGCTGACGATCTAAACGCATTTGTTTTCCGCGGTCGCCATCGATCCAGAATTCTATTCTTCGGAAAACCATTTCCATAAAAATAGTTTGCGGACAAATCCATCCACAAAAAATACGTCCGAACGCTACTGTAAATAAGGCGAGAAAAACCACGCCAATAAGTAAGGAAACAACAAAGAGTTTAAAATCTTGAGGCCAGAACGGAAATCCGAAAATATTAAATCTACGCTCTAATACATTAAACATTAAAAATTGATTTCCGTGAATTTTAATAAACGGAGAAACCAATAAAATGATTAATAGAATATAACTAACAATTTTACGCTTGTCGTAATACCTACCACTAGGTTTTTTAGGAAACACCCAAGCCCGTTTACCTTCTTCGGTTATTGTTCCAATAGAATCTCGAAAGACTTCGTGATCGGGAGTTTCCATAAATTATAATTGTTCTAAACTATTAAATATTTATTGAGCTGAGTCATCAACCCACACTTCGCCTTCAGCCTCTTTTGGGTTTGCAGGAGTAGTACCTTGCAAACTTAAAACATAACTGGCTACTTGAGCAATTTCGGCAGGTTTTAAACTTTGTTTCCATGCAATCATACCTTTACCAGCACGACCACCTTCGCTAATCGTGTGGAATACATGTTTAATACCTCCACCTATAATCCAATGATCATCGGTAAGGTTAGGACCAATTCCACCACCACCATCGGCCATATGGCACGCCACACAGTTAGCTTGGAAAATGGCTTTACCAGCACTTAAATCAGATTTATCTGTTAAAAGCGTTACCGAGTCGGCATCTACTAAATCTTTTGCTGTTTTTTTGTATTCCGCAATGGCTATTTTAGCTTCGGCTAATTCTGTTTCGTATTCATCTATTTGAGAATCTCCATTAAAGACTTCATATTTTAATAGATATACAATAGCAAATACTATAGAAATGTAAAACGCATATTTCCACCATGGCGGAAGCGAATTGTCTAATTCTCGAATACCATCATAATTATGGTCTAAGATGATTTCATTTTCTTGCGCTATAGGTTTCTGACCTAATAATTTAATATACGTGTCTTTTGCCCATTGTACAATTCGAGGTGTTTTGGATGCATTAGCAATATATCTCGCTTGTTCAGTTTCATCTAAACTTTGAAACAATACATTGTCTAACGCAGAAACAATAGCTTCTATAGCAATAAGTACAACTAATACTAGAAGTAAGAATAGTAAAACAACAGGATATTTTATAAAAGCAGGCTCATTTCCAGAATCAACAAAGTATTCTACTATCCCGGCGATGATAAAAAAGAGTACAGGTATTCTAACGTACGATGGTATATATTTTCTCATAATGTGGTTTCGTTTTGGTGGTTATCGTTTTCAAAAGGAATTTGGCTTACCTTATCGATATAATCTTTTTTAGCAGTTAAAACCCACCAAAAGAGTACAACAAAAAAGCCAAAAAATATTAATAGAGACAGTATCGGGTATATTTCTATTCCCGAGATACTATCCATATAGTTTTTTACGAAGCTTAACATGATTCTTGTTTTATTTATTCTACTTCTTTTACTTTAATATCTGTTCCTAATCGTTGTAAATATGCGATAATAGCTACGATTTCACGATTTCTCATCTCGACAAAGTCGGCACCACTTTCGGCAGCTGCTTTCTTATCACTTTCGTAAGTGGCAGCAAAATCGGGATCGTTATATAAATTCTTTTCTATGGCTGTTCCTTGTTCTAACATGCTTTGTTGTGCATTGGCAATGTCTTCTTCTGTATAAGGTACACCTAAGCTAACCATGGCTTTCATTTTACCTTCGGTGTTAGATTTGTCTAATTCATCTCTAACAATCCATTGGTATGCAGGCATAATAGATCCACTAGAAGTACTTTGAGGATCGTACATGTGGTTTAAGTGCCAGTTATCTGAATATTTACCACCAACGCGATGTAAATCTGGTCCGGTACGTTTACTTCCCCAAAGGAATGGGTGATCGTAAACATATTCTCCTGCTTTAGAATATTCTCCGTAACGCTCTACTTCACTTCTAAATGGTCTAATCATTTGTGAGTGACAACCCACACAACCTTCACGAATATAAATATCGCGACCTTCAAGTTCTAACGGCGTATATGGTTTTACACTACTAATAGTAGGGATGTTAGATTTTACCATTATAGTTGGTACTATTTGAATAATACCACCAATTAATATAGCGATAGTTGCTAAAATAGTTAACTGAATTGGTTTACGCTCTAACCAAGTATGGAAGCCTTCGCCTGCAAGTCTACGTTTAGAAACACGTTCTAAAGCAGGAGCTTCAGCTAATTCGTCTGATACTGTTGTACCGCGTTTAACCGTTGCAATTACGTTATACACTAATACTAACATTCCGGTTAAGTAAAGCGTTCCACCCACAGCACGCATCGCGTACATCGGAATGATTTCGGTTACGGTTTCTAAAAAGTTACCATAAACTAAAGTTCCGTCAGGGTTAAATTGATTCCACATACTTGCTTGTAAGAAACCAGCAACATATAGCGGAAGTGCGTACATTACGATACCTAAAGTACCTATCCAGAAATGAAGGTTTGCAAGCTTTAAAGAGTATAATTTTGTTTTAAATAATTTTGGTACTAACCAATAAATCATTCCAAAAGTAAAGAATCCGTTCCATGCTAAAGCACCAACATGTACGTGAGCAATAATCCAATCGGTAAAGTGACCAACGGCATTTACATTTTTAAGCGATAATAATGGACCTTCGAAAGTCGCCATACCATAACCTGTAATGGCAACAACCATAAACTTTAAAACAGGATCTGTACGTACTTTATCCCAAGCCCCTCTTAAGGTTAAGAGTCCGTTTATCATACCTCCCCAAGAAGGCATTAATAACATTACAGAGAAGGCTACACCTAAGTTTTGTGCCCATTCTGGTAGAGCGGTGTATAATAAATGGTGAGGTCCTGCCCAGATATAAATAAAGATTAAAGACCAAAAGTGAACGATAGATAGTTTATAAGAATATACAGGTCTGTTCGCTGCTTTTGGAACAAAATAATACATTAATCCTAAGAACGGTGTTGTTAAAAAGAAGGCTACCGCGTTGTGCCCGTACCACCATTGTACTAAGGCATCTTGAACACCAGCGTACACCGAGTAGCTTTTCATTCCGCTAACAGGAAGTTCTAAACTGTTGAAAATATGTAACACCGCAACGGTAACAAATGTGGCTAAATAAAACCAAATAGCAACATATAAATGGCGTTGTCTACGTTTTAAAATGGTTGCAATTAAGTTCCATCCAAATACAACCCAAACCAAGGCTATAGCAATATCTATAGGCCATTCTAACTCGGCATATTCTTTAGACGATGTATACCCTAGCGGTAATGAAATGGCTGCTGCAACAATAATAAGTTGCCATCCCCAAAAGTTTATACTACTTAAAAGATCGCTCGCCATTCTGGCTTTAAGAAGCCGTTGAGAGGAGTAATATACTCCGGCAAAAATGGCATTACCAACAAAAGCGAAAATAATAGCATTTGTATGTAATGGTCTTAATCTACCAAAACTTAGCCAAGAAATGCCATCGGTAAGATTAGGAAACAAAAAGAAAAATGCCAGTAATAAACCCACTGCCATTCCAACTACACCCCAAAAAATGGTTGCATAAATGAATTTTTTAACGATTTTATTATCGTAGTAGAATTGTTGTATTTCCATAGTAAGAGTTGATTATTCTTTTTTAGTTAGTATAGGTTTTTTAGGTTTTTCTGTTATTAGTTCGTCTTCAAAGAGCATCCGAACCGAAGGGGTGTAACTATCATCAAATTGCCCATTTTTTACAGCAAAAATAAACGCAACAAAAAAGATTAATGCTACGATGATGCTGACTCCCAGTAAAATGTAAATTACACTCATATATATTTATAATAATTCGTAAAAGTAATAGGCTCTAACGCTTCAAAATATGACATTTGTCATATTTTTAGAATTCGATTCCTACAATTTTCTTCCTACCCAATTTGTTGTAATGGTTGTAAAAACAACAATACTAATTGAACTTAGCGGCATAAGTATGGCTGCGACTACAGGTGCAAGTTGTCCTGTTACAGCAAAATAGAGCCCAATGCAATTATAGAATAAAGATAATAAAAAACTCCATTTAATAATCTTAATTGCTGATTTTGATGCTTTAATAAACCGATTTAACTTGTCAAAAACGCTCGCATCCATAATACCATCGCAGGCCGGCGAGAAAATATTTATGTTTTCAGAAAGGGCAATCCCAACATCACTTTGGGCTAAAGCACCAGAATCGTTTAATCCATCTCCAACCATGAGTACTTTTGCACCTTCGGTTTGATGGTATTTTATATATTCTAATTTATCTTCGGGTTTTTGGTTAAATAGCAATTTTGTTTTTGTGGGTAATAATTTGGTTAGGTTTTCTAATTCACCTTCATTATCTCCCGATAAAATAACCAAATCGTAAGCTGCTTTCAAGCTGTTAAAAAGTTTAGATAAGCCCGTTCTGTAGCTATTATAAAACGTAAACTTCCCTTTGTATGCATTATTACTACTTATATGTACACTTGTATTTAATGATTTCTGAAGTTCCTTTTGTCCGACGAAATTTGCAGACCCTACTTTTATCGCATTATTTTTAATCGAGGCCTCTAAACCTAGTCCAATATGCTCTTCAAAAGTGTCTAAAGAGATAATATCGTTAGTTTTTAAAATATCGTAAAGTGTTCTGCTTAATGGATGATTAGATCCTCGCAATGTATTTTTTAATAGGCGCTCTTCCTCCTGATTAAGCGGTGTGCCATGATAGGTTGCCGTACTTTTTTTATTCGATGTTATGGTTCCAGTTTTATCAAAAATAATGGTGTTTATAGCTGCTAATTGTTCTATAACACTGGCATTTTTTAAATAGAATTTATGCTTACCAAAAATACGAAGGATGTTACCAAAGGTAAACGGAGCTGCTAAAGCAAGAGCGCACGGGCAAGCAATTATAAGCACAGCAGTAAAAACATTCATGGCTTTACTGGCATCGTAAAATAGCCAAAATGTTGTAGCAATAACCGCAATAGAGAGGATAGAAATGGTAAAACGTTTGCTTATGGTGTTGGTTAAGTTTACAAAACTATCTTCTTTGTTTTTATTGAAAATATCGTGGCTCCAAAGTTGTGTTAAATAACTTTGTTTCACTTCTTTTAAGGCTTCCATTTCAATACTTCCAGAGGTTTGTTTTCCTCCAGCGAATAATTTATCGCCCGAAATTTTTGTAATGGTTTCCGATTCTCCGGTTACAAAACTATAATCGATTGCCGCTTTGCCTTTTATTAAAATTCCGTCTACAGGAATAAGTTCTTCATTGCGAATAAGTAATCGATCTCCTTTTTTAATATCGTAAATCTGAATTGGGATTTCTTCGGTTTCCGAAACAATTTTAGTCACCGCAATAGGGAAATACGATTTGTAATCGCGCTCAAAAGATAAAAACGAATAAGTTTTCTGCTGAAAAAACTTTCCTAATAATAAGAAGAACACCAGTCCAGTTAAACTATCAAAAAAGCCTTGCCCTAAATCGAACATAATTTCTATGGTGCTCCTTACAAAAAGAACTAGAATTCCAATAGCAATAGGAACATCTATATTTAGCAGATTTGCACGCAATCCTTTATAGGCAGAAATAAAATAATCGCGCCCGGCATAAAATACAACCGGAAGAGAAAAAGCAAACATTAACCACCTAAACACAGGTTTATACTGGTCTAACCAAAATTCGTTCACTTCAAAATATTCTGGAAACGATAAAAACATTACATTTCCGAAGGCAAAACCAGCAATTCCTAATTTGTAAATTATAGAACGATTTATTTGTTTTTTAGTCGAGCTATAATCGTCTAAACTAATATAGGGTTCGTAACCAATGCTACTTAATAAGATAACTACTTCTTGAAGACTAGTGTGCTGAGATTGATAAGTAATTCGGACTGTTTTTTTATTGAAATCGACTTGCGAACTGGTTATTTCGGGTTTCAGTTTGTGTAAATTTTCTAAAATCCAAATACAAGAACTACAATGAATATGCGGAATATATAAACTAGCAATTTGTACGTTTTCGTCGTTAAATTCTAAAAGCTTTTCTAAAATGTGTTCATCTTTTAAAAAGTCGTATTTGCCTTCATTTATAATCGGAATGGCTCCAGGCGCATTCTGTATGTCGTAATATGCTGTAAGATTACTTTCAGAAAAAATTTCATAAACCGTTTTACAGCCATTACAGCAAAACCATTTGTCATCGAAAGGGATGGCAACAGCGTCACAGCTATTCCCACAGTGATAACAGGTATTTTTATCTGAAAGTTTACTCATTATTTTTTGGCCAAAGGTTTAAAATAGCATGCTGCAAAAATATGATATTTGTCATGGTTTCACTACTTTTGCTAAGAATTAAATTATTTTTGGAATGAGCGATTGCGAGCAATGCATGGTGAGAAAGCTTAGTGCTTTACAAATGTTAAAAGGCGAAGAAATTAAAGCAATTTCTGGGTGTAAAATAACAAAGCAGGTAAAAAGAGGGGAAGTTATTTTTAAGGAAGGAGAGATGTTGAATGGCGTGTATTGCATAAGCTCTGGAGTTTGTAAGTTAACCAAGTTAACAGAGAAAGGTAAAGAGCAAGTTGTAAAACTGGTTATTAAGGGTGAGCTTTTAGGGCAACGTTCTGTAATTATAAATCAGGTTGCTAATTTAACTGCAACTGCTTTAAACGATATGGAGGTTTGTTTTATTCCGAAACAAGAAATATTAGAAGATTTATTGCAAAACTCTGAGTTTTCATTCAACGTGTTAAAACGCATGGCTACCGATTTAAAGGAAGCCGAAACTGCAATTATTAACATGGCTCAAAATTCGGTTAGACGACGCTTAGCTGATATTATACTGTACTTACAAGATAATTTTGGGAAAGATGAAGAAGGATATTTAAGTGTAACCTTGTCTAGAGACGATTTTGCTAGTATTGTTGGTACAGCTACCGAGTCGGTAATAAGGACCTTGTCTCAGTTTAAAAAAGAAGGTTTAATTAAAACCTCTGGTAAAAGAATAAAAATTTCAGATTATCAGGGTTTTGAAGCCTTAGAATAATTTTTATTTCTGAATTGTAATCCTCGATTATTTATATCGAGTTAATATTTATAAAGTTGAATGGCAGTTATTGCGATTCAACTTTTTTCGTTTATAATAATATCTTAAAGGCTCTAAGGTTTACCAATAAATTAGTATTTTTATAAGGCTATGAAAAGATCAATACATAAAAAAGGGTTTGTATTTAAAACATATGAAGCTAAAAATCAGTCGCCTTTCGATAAGCTTTTTGATATTTTTAAAGAGCTTATTACACATACTTCGGGCGATTTCGATGAAGCCATAAGTTGGCTACGCGAATTAGATAAGGAATACAAACTTACAGATGCCAATTATACCATAGACGATTTTATTGAAGACCTTAAAAAGAAAGGTTACATTAAAGACGATGTTGATCCCGACGGGAAAGGTGGTACCAAAATTACGGCAAAAACGGAGCGCGCTATTAGGCAGCAAGCTTTAAATCAAATTTTCGGAAAATTAAAACGCAGTGGTTCTGGAAACCATAAAAGTAAATCTCCAGGCGTTGGCGATGAACATACAGGAGAATTTAGGAATTATCAGTTTGGCGATGCTCTAGATAAAGTATCCATCACCGAAAGTTTAAAAAATGCCCAAATAAATCATGGTATTGGAAGCTTTAATCTTAGCGAAGAAGATTTAGTAGTTGAAGAAACGTTGCATAAATCGCAGATGAGTACAGTGCTGATGATTGATATTAGTCATAGTATGATTTTGTATGGAGAAGATAGAATTACACCAGCTAAAAAAGTTGCCATGGCTCTAGCCGAATTAATCACGACTCGTTATCCAAAAGATTCTTTAGATATTTTGGTGTTTGGAAATGATGCCTGGCTTATAGAAATTAAAGATTTACCTTATTTACAAGTTGGGCCTTACCATACCAATACTGTAGCAGGATTGCAATTGGCCATGGATGTATTACGAAGAAAGCGACATACCAATAAGCAAATTTTTATGATTACAGACGGAAAGCCGAGTTGCCTGCGAATGCCAGGTGGCGAGTATTATAAAAATAGTATGGGTTTAGACGATTTTATTGTAAACAAGTGTTACGATTCTGCCCAACAAGCCAGACGTTTACACATTCCCATTACCACATTTATGATTGCTAAAGATCCTTATCTAACCCAATTTGTTAGGGAATTTACACGGGCTAATCAAGGCAAGGCGTTTTATACAGGATTAAAAGGCTTGGGAGAAATGATTTTTGAAGATTACGAATCTAATAGAAAGAAAAGAATTCGAGGATGATCGCATCCCAATCTTCCCAAAGGGAAAAAGAAAAATTTATTTAAAAACATTGCAGTGCTCTTTCTAAAGGAGTACGTTAGATAACAGAAAAACTATGAAAAATATAAAGACCCTTGGCGAATTAAAAAAATCGGGTTATAAAAGCAAATCTATTAAAGACGAATTACGGGATAATTTAATTGAAAAATTAAAACATAATGAAGTGACTTTTGAAGGTGTTCACGGGTATGAAAATACGGTTGTTCCGGAGTTGGAACGTGCCATTCTATCGCGACATAATATTAATTTATTAGGATTACGTGGTCAAGCCAAAACACGTTTAGCGCGATTAATGGTGAATTTACTCGACGCGTATATTCCTGTGGTTGAAGGTTCAGAAATTAATGACGATCCGTTGCAACCCATTTCAAGATTTGCTATCGAGCTTATAAAAGAAAAGGGCGATGATACTCCTATTTCATGGATGCATAAGAGTGAACGTTTTGCAGAAAAATTGGCCACCCCAGATGTTACCGTTGCCGATATTATTGGTGATGTAGACCCAATAAAAGCGGCACATTTAAAACTGAGTTATGCCGACGATCGCGTGATTCATTACGGAATGATTCCTAGAGCAAATCGCTGTATTTTTGTAATTAATGAATTACCAGATTTACAAGCTAGAATACAAGTAGCCTTATTTAATATTCTTCAGGAAGGCGATATTCAAATTCGCGGATTCAAACTCCGATTAGCTTTAGATATCCAATTTGTATTTACAGCAAACCCTGAAGATTATACAAATCGCGGAAGTATAGTTACACCATTAAAAGATAGAATTGGCTCGCAGATTATTACGCATTATCCTTATGATATTGAAATAGCCAAAAAGATTACGCAACAAGAAGCAAAAATTAATGCAGACCAGGTAGACCTAGTAACAGTGCCTGAGTTAGCAAAAGATTTATTAGAACAAATTGTTTTTGAAGCTCGCGATAACGAATTTATAGATGCCAAAAGTGGGGTTAGTGCCCGATTAGGAATTACGGCACTAGAAAATTTGGTAAGTACAGCCGAGCGTAGGAGCTTAATATCAGGAGATGCTAAAACCAATATCAGATTAAGTGATTTTGTAGGTATTATTCCTGCTATAACGGGAAAGGTTGAGTTGGTTTACGAAGGTGAGCAAGAAGGGGCTTCTGTGGTAGCTTTTAATTTAATTGGAGATGCGGTAGAAACCATATTCCCTAAGTTATTTCCGAAAATAAAAAAATTAGAAAAGCAAAGTGAAGAATCGCCTTATGACGGGGTTGCTTCCTGGTTTTTTAATACCGAAGAAGATTTTGAATTGCTAGACGATTTGGACGAAGCTACGTACAAATCAACTTTAGATCGTATTGCTCCATTAGACGATTTTATTAATACCTATCAACCCGAATTAAAAGTCGAGGAGCGTTATTTTGTTAAAGAGTTTGTGCTTTGGGGCTTGGTTCAGTTTAGTAAATTAAGTAAATTTCGTTATACAGAAGGTATCCAATTTAAAGATCCTTATGGGAGTTATATAAAAGGATTGTAGGGAGATTGTTGTTTGTTTTTAGTTGTTCGTTATTTGCCGTTTTCAATTTTAAATTTTCAAATCTTCAAATTGATAATTATTACATTGTCACATTAATCAATTGTTACATTATTAACCCGGCAAAGGAGTGCTGTAATGTGGAGGAGTGGAATTGCAGGGTATCGAAATGGTTTTTGTATTTAGGTATTTTATATTTTCTATTCTGTAACTATTGTTAAAACAGGCATAGTATTTTTACTTTAAAATTGAATAATCACGGGTGTTCCCAAGGTATAAAAGATTGTATATGAACATAAAGGAAGATACAGTGATGACCTTAACAGCGGCATAAACATTAGATAATTAACTGCTAGTCTTTTTCCTTCATTATTTAATATATTGAAAAAAGGGAATAACAATTAGTAGTTAAAAATACTGAGGTCAACGCTTTCAACATAAAATAACGCAATTAAAACCTTCAAAAAATGGAAAGAACTATAGTAACACTATTATTTACGGCCGTTTTAATGTCTTGTAATTCATCAGACAAAACGAAAATTAATACCGCGTCATCTTCTAATACAGAAATTGTAGCAGACAGCACATTAAATATAGTTAAAACGGAATACACTGCAATCGACACCGATGCTGCTCTAATTGCAACGGCACTTCTGGCTGCTCCAGAAGACAGCAGAGCAAATTGCAAAGTTATAGGGTATAATATGGCTGGAGATTTTGTAACACTAAAGGAAGGAGATAACGAATTTATTGTCTTGGCAGACGATCCTAAAATACCCGGATTTAGTGCAGCCTGTTACCACAAAAGCCTAGAGCCTTTTATGGCCCGAGGCCGAGTACTTAAAGCCGAAGGCAAGTCATCATCGGAAATCTTTGAGATTCGAGAAGCAGAAGCCAAAACAACTACGAAAAAGTCGGGTTTAATCATAAGAATTTAAACGATATATAATTAAGGATTTTAACTCAGGAACCTATTTTAAAATTCAAAACAGGATTAGATTTTAATAAAAATCTAATCCTGTTTTGCTTTTGTAAACGATGAAATATCTAGAATATCATAATTATTTTAAAAAGTAAATATACGTAGTACTGTGTATTTTATTCTTCAATTACTTGTTGTAATTTGAAAGAGCTATTAATCAAGGGTTTATTCCTAAAACATTACTACTTTTTAAACCATATTCTTCAAGTGTTTTTATTAGTATAAAAACTATTTGTACTACTTACCTAGAAAACCATTGGGTGAGTTCAGATTTTGTGAATATGCTAAAAGCAATTTTGTTTTGTTTTAAATCTTTCAAACCAAAAATTATGAAAACAAAATTACTGGTATTAGTGCTCTTTTTTTTAATGAGCCAAGTAGGAAAATCACAAGTAGAGAAAATTGAAACGTATAAGGTTGGCACAAAAATAACGTACTACCCAGGGCAATGTGCTAAAGATATTCCTGAGGCAAAAGGGAAAATATCGTTTTGCGATAAAATTAGTAATTTAGGTGTAGTAGAAGCGAGTTACGGATTAAATTCTAGAGTTCTAAAAAAGATGGTTGAGAACTATTTTAATAAGGATGAGGTGTTTTTAACTTCGGAAGGGATTTCTATACGTAAAGAAAATGGGAGTTGGGATAATATCCCTAATCTTGCCATTCCCAAAGCAATTGTGTCATCATCATTTTCTCATGGGGTTGATGAAGCTTTATTATCTAAATCTGGATTTCTTTTTTTTAAGGCCAATTTTTATCGCTCGGTTAATTACATCGATATGAATACTAAAACCTTTAAAAGTGTGTCTTTACCTAGTAATAGTAATGGGACAACTTATACGCATTCTTTTGCGTATGATGAAATTACGGATGCCACTTATATTTTAACGACTAACACCCCAGAGAAGGAGTTTAACGTTTTTAAATTTCAAAACGGAAATTTATCTGTGATGGGTAGCTTAGGGATATCCGCTACAGGATCTAATAATCATAGTCAATTGCTCTTTACTAATGATGCTCTATATTTTGGAACTGATACAGGTTTGTATAAATATAACAAAAACACTTTAGACCTAGAAGCATCTTATTTTACAGATAACACGAATTATGTGAATAATGTACGTGATATAGTTGTAGATAATGATGGAAATATCTGGACTGCCAATTGGGTAAATAATGGGGGCGGAGCTATATACAAGTTAAACACCCAAACAGAAGCAATTACAACTTTTGAACTAGCGCTTACTGAAGTTACAAATTACAGATTCGATAAATTGGCTGTAGATGGTGATGGGAATGTATGGTCTACTCCAGTAAATTGGTCTGGGTTTATACACTTAAATCCTATAGAAAATAACCCAGAATGGACTTTTTTTAATATGGCTGATATTGAAAATTTAGGTTTTAAAATGGCGTATGCGCCAGACGAAATTTTTAACTTTAATAATAAAATTTATGTGATGACTACTACTGCTGGTACTACTCGTCATACAAATTTTGAGGCCATGTATAATGACCAAGGGGTTTGGCACGGTATTAATGATGATGAACCCAAAAATATTTCACATGCCATGATTACCCGTTCTCAAGTTGCCTATCCAGATGCTGATGGGGTTTGGTTTTATAATGATTATGATAGTAATGGTACGATTAGTTATATGTCTAATAGTGATACATTTAAAAGGCAATATGAAATAAATGGACATACATCTTTTTTATTAGATGCAGATGGAATCCCGGTAGTTAACGATTCTAGGGTTAAAAAATTATATATGCCTTATATAGCGAAGTTGCCAGATTTGGCACCTAATAGTGTTGAACAACTAGCTAAGTATAAGGATCAAATTTGGGTGTATAGTAGAAGGACACAAAAAATAGATATATTAAAATATGATAAATTAGTTGAAACTATCGATTTAAAAGATACAGATTACCAGAATTTTTATCACTTTACACCAGATATTTATGGTAATGCATATTTTGCTAGAGTTTATAGTGCCGATTTCTATCTTAAAAAATTCGACACCAATACACAAACTACAGAAACCTTCGAAGCTGCAGCTATAGGAGCTATAAAAAAGATTTTAGCACTTCCTAATGGTAATGTAGCTATAGTTTGTGCTAGGGGGGTGTTATTATTTAACGGAACAACACTTGTAACTATAGATAATAGCGATTATGCGGATTTAGGCAATATCGTGAATGGCGTTGTAGATATAGATGGTGACATTTTTTTACTGACTAACGATAATGCTGAACTTATTAGCATTAAGAATCCAGAATCCAACTCACCTACTTTTGAAACCATTATACTTGAAGGAGGAGAAGGTATTATTCCTGAAAGTAGTTTCTACAGACCCGTTTCTTTAGCTATAGATAATAATGGTGCATTTTGGTCTAATGCATCAGAATCTTGGCTAAAATTAACAACAGAGCATACAGCTGAACAATTTTTAAATGGTGGGGAGACCTTTGGGATTCATGGCTTAGTTTATTTTGATAAAAATGAAAACAATCAATTTGACGCGGGAGAGGGCTATGCAAATCAAAAAGTAACTATTATTACAAGTAAAAATAATATTTTCGAGACCTATACCAATGCAGATGGTAAATATTATTTCCCGTATTACGATGATGGTGGAAACTATGATATTCGCATGTCTGTTGTAAATCCTTACGTTGTTGCAACAAATAGACAAATTATATTTTCTGTTTCAAATTTGGAAGAACATACCACAGTAAATGATTTTCAATTAAAATCCAATAATATTGAAACCATAGTTGTTAAATCCTCTTCGAAATTAGGTGCATGGGCTTTTAATAGAGCAGGTTTTAACAACACTTTTACCACAGCAGTTGGAAATATGTCTGATTCTAAATCTTATAATGACATTACTTTTGATTATGTGTATTTTAATGAGGATGTTGGTAGCGATAACCAATTGCCAGAAGTTGAAGATGTTATTGTAACCAAATTAGCGCCAAAAGGGAATTTTCATCTTTTAGATTATATAACTATAGAACCAAAAGGGCATACATGGGGAGTGAAATTAGATAAAGCATTATATAGTTCTGAGGTGGTTTCAATAACGCCAAAAATTCTGTACGAATCCGATACTACCAAAGTAAAATTCACGTTACCTAAGATTGATCCTTTAGACACTTATATTATTGAGGTTAAAACGGATTTGTTCCAGTCTGAAGAAAATGGAACGGTTGTGGGGTATGGATTTTCTAAGGCGGCAAGTAAAGACTTTGAAGATGATGGAAATGGCTCAATAGGGGATAACATTATAGATTTAGTTCCTCCGCCAGGAGGTACAGGGAGCGGCTTTTCTGATTTGCCAGAACCATTTTGGCCTCCAAGTGTACCTAGTGTTCCTGCTCCACCTACAGTTGAAGGCAGAACTAGTCCGAGTAAATCTGATGGACCACATAGAGTACCTATTCGAAGTTCCTACGCTCCAAACGATAAATTAGTAACTCCTGGAGTTGCCGGAGTAGAAATACATGAAACACCTCTTGATTATAAGTGGTTAACTTATACAATTCGTTTTCAGAATGATGGTAATTTCTCAGCAAAGGATGTTTTTATTATTGATGTATTAGATGAAAAATTTGATCAATATTCATTAAGCTTCTTAGAAAGTTCACATCCTATGTCGATAGAAATTATTCCTTCTGAAGAAGAGAATATTGTGAAATTCAATTTCAATGATATTTACTTAGATTATACGGCAAATTCTGAAACCGAAAATCAGGGATATGTTACTTATATGATAAAGGTTAAAGATGACGTTGATGTTGGAGATATATTGGAAAATCAAGCATCCATTTATTTCGACCAAAACCCACCAATATTGACGAACGTAACACAAAATAAATTTACAGAGATGATCCTTGACGTAGATGAAATTTCCGAAAATGAGGATTCTATACAAGCATATCCAAATCCTGTAGAAGATGTTATTTATTTAAAATCGGCTAATAGTTTAGAGTTTGAAGTTGCTTTATACACATTGCTAGGTCAACATATCCTAACAAAATCCAATAATGTAGGACATGCAAGTTTGAAGGTCTCTGACTTAAAAACAGGTATGTATTTATTAAAAATAACGAGTAACAAGGACACGACCAAGACCATTAAATTCATTAAAAATTAAAACAAAAATTTTAGTCTGTATAGTAGTCATATAAAAAAAGAATACCCACAATTGAAAATATAGTGTTAAGATTAAACCAGAGGTAGTGTTTTTGTAAACATCTGCCTCTGGTTTTTATTTTTTAACTTCTTGTATACTAAAATCTGTATAGTGTAATGTTTCATCTCTGAGGTCATTTTCATTGATTAAACTTCTGTAAATCCCCCATTTTGGTCTAACAAAACTTGCCCCAGGTCTCCAGTTTACAATACCTGTCTTGGCGTAGCTAAATAACACGGTATCGTCGTTTACATTTTTTATTTCAATCTTATAATTTCCAGAAGTACTATAAGTAATAGTTTCTGTAACGTCTAACCAAACACCAGTTAATGGGGCTAAGGGAGTTTGTGCTAAAGTAATTTGTTTGTCGGTTTCGGCATACCGTAACTCTAAGCGATCAGGATTAGATTTGCGGGTGGTTAACGTATAAATTGGCATGCTTTCTAAATCGCCACCAACCGATTTTAATTGATGAATGTGTGTAAAATTGGAAGACGATTGAAAACCTTCGTCTAGTTTAAATTTCCATTTATAAACTACAGTTTCATCTTCTGTTCCTTTTAAGTTCTCTGGAGATTGATCGTAGGTTTTTATTTCGTTGCGTTGTCTATCAAAATTTATACATCTATCGTTATCTGGTGAGGTATGCATATGGAATCTAAACACATAAGCATTTAATTCGTTATCGAAAACTTCATCTATATGCCTTCCAAAGTCGGCGTGATTACAATCTGGTGTTTCAATAGGGTTTGCTCCAGGGGCTAGAACCGAGGTAATTAATTCATAAGTTTCCCCAGGACCATCTGCCTGTAATGTAACGGGAGCTAAAGGTATATTCGTTTTAACAAGCGTAATGGTTACAGCATTGTTGGTTGTGTTTTCATCGGTATATACATTTTCGAAGGCCGGTTTAAAAGCGATACTTGCAATAACCTGTGTAGTATCGGTATTGAATGTTAATGGTTTATCTACTTCGTTTTCTTTCGCCTCTCCATAATGGTAAGTCAAAGCCTCTTCTATGGCTGTTGTTAGCTCATTTGAGTTGGTCCAATGAATTTCATTTGTCGTAGTAGAAACAGAAATATCGGTAAGTACGGGTGGGTTTCCTTCATCGCTGTCATCATTACAACTTACAAATATATAATGGGCAGTGAGCCAAAGGCAAATAAATAAGAGCTTTTTCATAAGTCTAAAAATCAAAATATTAGTATTGATTTATATGTTTACAAAGGTAATTTAAGTGAAACGATTAGAACACTTTTTTTATGATTTTAGCTTGGAATACACATAAAAATCTTCATCAACTTCAAAGTCTACTTTATCATAAGATACTGGTAAGGTTTTCCATGCCGCTGTGGGGTATAGCCATTGTTCTTTTTTATCTATTGTCACTTGAATCGGCATGTCGAAGTTATCTACAATTTCTGTCCAACGGTATTTTAAAGTGTTGTTCTCAATGGAATACTCTAAAGTAGGAATGCGAACATCTCTTAAATACTGATTGAAAAAGGCCGTTAAATCGATGCCTGTTTCCTTGCTTAAATAGGTTTCAATTTGTTGCGTATTTACCGTTTGGTGGTAGAATGTTTTATTCATTCCTCGTAAAATGTGTCGCCATTTTTCATCATCCTCTATCAATTGTCTTAAGGTGTGTAACATGTTTGCACCCTTATAGTACATATCTCCAGAACCTTCGTGGTTTACATTGTAAACGCCTATAATAGGTTTGTCGTTTTGTATGGCATTACGTGTGCCTATAACATATTCTGCCGAGGCCTTTTTACCGTAATAATAGTCTAAAAATAAATTTTCGGAATAGGCAGTAAAACTTTCATGAATCCACATATCTGCGATATCGATATTGGTAATATTATTAGCAAACCATTCGTGGCCGGCTTCATGAATAATTATAAAATCAAATTTTAATCCCCATCCGGTTCCCGATAAATCACGGCCTAAATACCCATTTTCGTATTTATTACCATAGGTTACAGAGCTTTGGTGTTCCATGCCTAAATACGGTACTTCTACCAGTTTAAAGCTGTCTTCGTAAAACGGATACGGGCCAAACCAATGTTCGAAAGCTTTCATCATACGTGGTGCATCTTTAAAATGGACTTTGGCCTTTTCAAGATTCTCTTTTAGCACGTAATAATTCATGTCTAAAGGTCCTTTTTCTCCTTGATAAACTTCAGAAAAATGCGCGTAATTCCCAATGTTTACATTTACTCCATAATTGTTTATAGGATTTTTTACCGACCAAGTATATGTCTTCGTACCGTTGGTATGTATTTTTGTGTCGGTTAATCGCCCATTAGACACATCCATTAAACCTTTTGGTGTTTTAACAGAAATATCCATACTATCTACTTCGTCGTACATATGGTCTTTACAAGGCCACCAAACACTAGCTCCCAAACCTTGGCAAGAGGTTGCTACAAAATCATTTCCGTTATCGTCTTTTTTCCAAGAAAAACCACCATCCCAAGGTGCTCTTACAGCTTCTTTGGGGTGACCTTCGTAATGCACAATAATCTGGTTTACGGCTCCTTTATCTTGCGGTTTTAAAAGCGTAACAAAATGTGCATTTCCATCATTTACAACATTTAATTCCTCCTTATCTTGAGTAACTTTTGTGATTTTTAAAGGAGCTTGCAAATCGATTTGTAAGACGTTGGCAGGCTCTAAAACAGTATATTGAATGATGTTTTGTCCCGAAATAAATTTCTCTGTAGGTTGAACTTCAACATTTAAATGATAATAGGTTAAATCCCACCAAGCCCGTTCTGGAGTAATACTACCACGTAGGGTGTCTTGATGTGTAAATTTATTTTTTTCAGATAATTCTTGTCCGTAACTGGAAACGGTAAAAATTAGGAAGGCTAATAAAAGTAAATTGTGTTTTTTCAAGTGTATTAGTTTTAGAGAATTTAGTTTTTTATAATGCTGTTGGGGAAAACAACAGGACTCTCAAAGCCCGCTTTGTTAATAGATGCGACGCCAAAATAATAATTATCAATTACAATACCTTGTAAAGTAAATTCCGTTACATTACCTACAGGTCGGCTATAATCCCAAGTCGGAGAGGTTGTATCTCTCCAATAAATTTTATATCCAACCGCACCGTCTACTGCGTCCCATTTTAATTTAGCCGAAGCTTCAACAATCCCGCCTATGGCAACCGCAGATGGGGCAGGAGCAGCCGAGGCTAGGGAAGCAAGGTTAATCGCATTTACAGCTGTTAATTTTTTAGCATAATCGAAATTAACATGCTCGAACGTATCTCCATAATCTATACCGTGTTCTGTACGAATGTCTTGATGTTGTTGGGTGTAGTTTTCGTGTGCTTCCATAATCCGGATCCCTGCAAATCCTAGATCGTTAAATGGCCGATGATGACCACCTCTTCCAAACCGATCTAATCTATAAATAAGCATGGGGTTCATTTCGGGCATATAAGTTTTAGTTGTTTTATATACATAGCGGGTTAATTGCCGTGAAATGCCATCGACTTCACCACCGTAAAAACGACGTAATTTACGCTCTTTTTCTGTTTCTGTAGGTGGAACGGGTTCAGAAAAAATTCGAAACGATCTGTTGTCTATAACACCATCTACACCTTCAATATTGCCAATCATGTCGTTGTTAAACACACCAATAATATCCCAATTGTTGGCTTTGGCATAAGCTGCAAATCCAGCACCACCAAATAGCCCTTGTTCTTCGCCAGATAATCCTAAATACACAATACTATTTTCGAAGGTGTACTGCGATAACACACGTGCAGCTTCAATGGTACCTGCCATTCCGGAAGCATTGTCGTTTGCTCCGGGAGCATCTGTTGTAAAATCCATAGTATCACTAGCACGAGAATCAATATCACCAGTCATTATAATATATCGATTAGGGTAGGTTGTCCCTTTTTGAATGGCAACAACATTAACCACCCAGGCATCGTGTGGCACTCTTGTATGATTCGCTTTGGTTACAAAATCTTTTTGGTAAAATACGTTTAAACAAGAGTTACAAGTTTTCGAAATAGACTCGAATTCGGCTTTAATCCAACGTCTTGCAGCTCCAATTCCCCGAGTTTGAGATACAGTATCGCTAAAGGTGTTTCTTGTGCCAAATTCGGTTAATGTTTTTACATCGTTTTTTATGCGATTGGCCGAAACCGCATCAATTATATCGTATAATTTTTGATGATTTTGCCCCGACATTAACATCGTACTGCAGGCGAAACCCATACATAAATATAAACGCCATGTCATAATTTTACGGTTGAATTAATGAGTTGCAAATGTATTTAATAAGTCGCGAACTTCGTCTGTGTCTTTAACGTGATATTTGGCACTTGTTTTTTTGAAACCAACCTTAACGGTAAACGCCGATTCTGGTAATTCTTCAAACATATATTCGTCTGTCCAATCATCGCCAATAGCAAACATAAAATCGTAATTATCTTGTGTTAAAAGACGTGCTGCAGCACGACCTTTATTAACATTACTGCTTTTAATTTCGGTTACTTTATTACCTTTTAAAACGGTAAGGTCGTTGTTTTCAATTAAGCTGTTTAATACGGTATTTAATTCAGTAGTTCGTATTTGAGCCAGTTCTGGGTCTGTTTTTCTGTAATGCCAGGCCAGCGAATATTTTTCTTTTCTACAAAGGTTCCTGGGGTTCTGTCTACAAAATCTTCTAATACTGGTAAAATGCTGGCCATCCAATCATTTTTTATATGTTCTAGCATTTGCCAATCTTCATCTTTTTGTTTTAGCCAAACGCCATGATCGGTTATTAAGGTGTAATCTTTTCCTGCAAACCAATCTTCAAAGGTTTCTCGATCTCTTCCGCTAATAATAACCAGTTTCACATCTTTGTTAGTATTTATTTTATCTAATAATTTAAATAATTCGGCGTCGGGTTTCGCATCTTTAGGGTTGTTTTTAAAACCTACTAAAGTGCCATCAAAATCTAATAATAATAGTTTCTTTTTGCTTTTTTAAAGGATTTCGAAATGTCTTTTTTTAATGAAGAGTTTAACCGTTTAGAAATGAATATATCTTCTTTTTGTTTTGTAGATTCTAAAGTTTTTAAGAATTCTTCCGCCCATTTTTCAACCGTATAACGTCCCAATCTATTTTGAAGAATTTTAATTCTGTTTTGTTGTTCTTCAAGCGGCATTTCTATGGCTTGTTTAATGGTATTGGCGATTTGTTCAAAATTATTAGGATTAATTAAAAGGGCCTCATTCATTTCTTTTGAAGCTCCAGCCATTTCACTCAAAATTAAAACCCCATCTTGATGAATTCGGGTAGCGATGTATTCTTTGGCCACTAAATTCATTCCATCACGGATAGGGGTAATAAGTGCGATATCGGAAGTAGTATATAAATCAATTAAATTTTCGAAAGGCATAGAGCGGTAAAAGTACCAAACAGGTGTCCAGCTTACGGTTGCAAACTCCCCATTAATTCTACCCACTAACTCATCGGTTTCACGTTTTAGTTTTTGGTATTGCGGCACATTAGATCGAGAAGGTACAGCTAATAAAATAAGACGTACTTTCTCCTTATATTCTGGGAATTTATTTAAAAAATATTCGAAGGCCCGTAAGCGTTTCGGAATCCCTTTAGTATAATCTAAACGGTCTATAGACAGAATGATTTTCGCATTAGAATCCGATTTCACATGCTCGTCTAAACGACGTTGTAATTCCGATCGTTCTTTACTTTGCTGATTATCGTTTACTAACGCGGCATTATAAAATTTGTCGTAATCAATTCCCATAGGAAAGGAGTCTACTTTTATAGTGCGATCGTGATAATCTATATTATTGAATTTAACTTCTAGTCTAAGAATACGTTTTACAGAACTTAAAAAATGACGTTCGTAATCGTAGGTATGGAATCCAATTAAATCGGCACCAAGCATGCCTTCTAATAATTCTTCACGCCATGGAAAGGTTCTAAAAATCTCGAAGGATGGAAATGGAATATGTAAAAAGAATCCTATCGAGATATTCGGTTTTTTGTCTCGAATTAATTTAGGTAGTAGCAATAATTGATAGTCATGAACCCAAACGGTGTCGCCATCATTAACATTCGCGAGAACAACATCGGCAAATTTCTGATTTACCTCTTTATAGGCTTCCCATTCTGAACTTTCAAAAGTGGTGTATTCCATAAAATAATGAAATAATGGCCAAAGGGTTTTATTACTAAAGCCGAGATAAAAATTATCAACGTCTTCAAGTGTTAGTGGTACAGTAACACATTTTTCTTTGGTCACCGCTTTTTTTACTTCTTTAGTTAATTTAGGTGTTAATTGATCTTCTGTTAAACCGGACCAACCTACCCAAATACCATTGCCTTCGGCATGTACAGATTTCATTCCTGTCGCTAAACCACCAATACTGGGTTTAATTTCTAGCTTAGAATCTTCTAATTTTACTTGTAAAGGAAGTCTGTTTGAGACTATAATGGTCTTATTCATGAAGTTGTATTTTGATTAGCAATAAGTTTTTCGTTAATTTAAAGAAAAATAGGTTGCTAACCATGTAAAAAGAAGATTTAATGAATAATTTAGACTATGGAATTATAGGAAATTGCCGAAGTGCAGCACTCATTTCTAAAACGGGATCCCTCGATTGGTGTTGTTTGCCAGAATTCGATTCAAGTTCTGTTTTTGCTAAACTTTTAGACGAAGAAATTGGAGGACATTTTGGAATTACTGTTGATGATAGCTACAACGTGTCTCAGAAATATTTAAAGAATACAGCCATTCTAGTAACGTCGTTTAGTAATGGGGTAGATGCATTCGATATTATGGACTTTATGCCACGCTATCACAAAACAACAGGAGGGTACCAGTCGCCTCCAGAAATCATTCGATTTGTAAAATATAGAACAGGGACTCCAAAATTTTCGGTAGATTATAATCCGAAATTAGAATATGCTTTAGGCGATACCAACACTTATGTAAAATCTGATTTTATTGTTAGTTTAACCGATAAGGAAAAGTTTGATACCTTATTCTTATACACCGATTTAGATAAGGAATCTGTGATTAACGGAACAGAAATAACATTATCACAAGATGCTTATTTTTTAATTGGGTATAACGAGAAAATATTTAAACCCGATGTACACAAGGCTTATATTGAATTTGAACGGACTAAGGTATATTGGTTAAATTGGATGGATAACACGCCATCTTACCAGCGTTATAATGATGAAATTTCTAGAAGCGCTATTACTTTAAAGCTGTTAACCTACGATAAAACAGGAGCCGTTTTAGCTGCAGCAACTACATCTTTACCAGAAACTATAGGGGAAGTTAGAAATTGGGATTACCGTTTTTGCTGGATCCGAGATGCTTCTATGGTAATTAAAGTGGTGTCGCAATTAGGGCATAAAAAGATCGCAAGACGTTACTTGCAATTCATTATAGATTTAATACCAGACAAAGATGAAAAGCTTCAAATTATGTATGGTATTAATAAAGAGAAAAAATTAACCGAAGAAACATTAGATCATTTAAGCGGTTATAAAAACTCTAAACCTGTACGCATTGGAAATGCCGCCTACGAGCAACGCCAAAACGATATCTATGGAATTTTGATGGATGTTATCCACCAGCAATTAGTAAATTTTAAAACAGATATAGAAAACGGTGAAGAAATTTGGACCATAACTAAAGGTATTGTTTGGGTTGTAAATAAACACTGGAAAGAAGCCGATAAGGGCATCTGGGAGTTTAGAACAGAAGAACGTCATTTTACCTTTTCTAAAGTCTTGTGTTGGGTGGCAATAGATAAAGCTATTAAAGTTGCCGAAATTTTAGGAAAAACAGGGAAACTAAAAAAATGGATTCCGTTAGAGCAAGAGATAAAAGCCGATATCATGACCAATGCTTGGAACGAAAAAGTACAGGCATTTACGCAATCTTATGGATCTGAAGATTTGGATGCCTCGGTATTACTTATGGAACCTTACGGATTTATAGATGCCAACGATTCTAAATATGTTAATACAGTAAAAGGTATTGAACGTGATTTAAGTAATGATGGATTATTATACCGCTATAAAAATAAGGATGATTTTGGATTACCATCGTCATCATTTACCATTTGTACATTTTGGTTTATAAATAGCCTGTATAAAATAGGAGAGGAGCAAAAGGCTATCGCACTTTTCGATCAGTTATTATCCTATAGTAATCACTTAGGTTTGTTTAGTGAAGATATTGATTTTGAAACCAAAAGGTTGTTAGGAAACTTCCCTCAAGCCTATTCTCATTTAGCGTTGATAGAAACAGCCATAAATTTATCTAAAGTTACAGATGAAGAAAAAGTTATAGAAACAATGCGCGATATCCGCGATGATTCTGCGAAATAAGTACCGACATAAAACATAGTTAAAACATAAAAAAGGCCAATTCTAAAAATAAGAATTGGCCTTTTAACATTAATTTGAATTAGTCAAGCATTTGTTTTTAGAAACAATATTTATTTTCCTTTTTTACCTTTTCTGCGATTTCATTTCTTAAATCTACAATATCAGGATAATTGGTATATTTTGTGAATCGTTTTAATCCCATTAGCATCATTCGTTGCTCGTCACCTTCTGCAAACGAAATAATACTTTCTTTTCCTTTTTTCTCAATAATGTCTACGGCTTGATATAAATACAATTTAGACATTGCGATTTGTTCTTTTTGAGCATCTTCGCCAAAACGTTTTGCATTCTTTTCGGTTCTCAAAATAGCCGATTCAGCCATATAAATCTCAATAAGTATGTCGGATGCAGCCATTAATAATTGTTGGTGACTTTCTAAGTCCGGACCAAATTTTTGTACGGCGGCTCCAGCAACCATTAAGAACACTTTTTTAAGTTTGGCCACCATAGCCTTTTCTTCAGACAATAATTCAGAATAATCAGGGGTGTCAAAAGACTGGATTCCCATAAGATCTTCTTGAACTTTCATAGCAGGTCCTAATAAATCGACATGACCTTTCATGGCTTTTTTAACTAACATCCCTACGCAAAGCATACGGTTAATTTCGTTAGTTCCTTCGTAAATTCTGGCTATTCGCGCATCTCTCCAAGCGGCTTCCATAGGGGTGTCTTCAGAGAAGCCCATACCTCCAAATATCTGAATACCTTCGTCTGCACAATGTTGCACGTCTTCAGAAACTGCTACTTTTAATATAGAACATTCTATAGCATATTCTTCAACACCTTTTAATTCGGCTTCTTGATGCGTGTTTCCTGCAGCTTGACGCATGGCAATACGGTCTTCAATATTTTTTGCAGCTCTATAAGATGCCGACTCACCAACATAAGCATTTGTAGCCATTTCGGCTAACTTCACTTTAATCGCTCCAAAATCTGAAATCGGAGTTTTAAATTGCTTACGCTCGTTAGCATATTGCACAGCGGTAGTTGTAATACGACGTTGCGAATCTAAACAGGCTGCAGCCAATTTTATACGCCCTATATTTAGTGCATTCATGGCAATTTTAAATCCTTCGCCACGACCGGCTAACATGTTTTCTACAGGAACTACGGTGTCGCTAAAAAACACCTGACGAGTAGAAGAGGCACGAATACCTAGTTTATGTTCTTCTTCGCCCAAAGTAATTCCGTTTGGGTTTTCTGCATCGTATTCCACGATAAATCCGGTAATGTTTTTATCGTCTTCAATACGCGCAAACACAATCATTACACTACAAAAACCTGCGTTCGAAATCCACATTTTTTGTCCGTTAATAAGATACGATTTTCCATCATCAGACAATTTTGCCGTTGTTTTTCCTGAATTAGCATCACTACCTGCACCAGGTTCTGTTAATGCATAAGCACCAAACCATTCGCCCGTTGCTAATTTGGGAACGTATTTCTGTTTTTGTTCTTCTGTACCATATAAGGTAATTGGCATGGTACCAATACCAGTATGTGCACCAAAAGCCGTACTAAACGATCCGGTTCCACTCGAAATATAGTCGCAAGTAAGCATGGTCGATACAAACCCCATTCCAAGCCCACCATATTCTTCGGGTACCGCGACACCTAAAAACCCAAGTTCGGCTGCTTTACGCATAACTTCTTCGGTAAGGGCATAGTCTTTTGCTTCAAATCGTGGTTTATTCGGAATAATTTCGCGGTCGTTAAATTCCATAACCGCCTCTTTCATCATGGTTTGCTCTTCAGAAAAATCTTCTGGAGTAAACACATCTTCGTAATTTGTTTCTTTTATAAGGAATTGTCCTCCTCTTAGTATGTCTTTGTCTGTTGTTTCCATAGTTTAATTATTAGTTGTTAAGCACGTGGTATTGAGTATTGAGTATTGAGATTTTAGTATTGAGCTGTCTAAATACTTAATACTAGTATCTCAAATCTAATTTAAGAATTCAAAAACCCCACATGCACCTTGTCCGGTTCCCACACACATGGTTACTGCACCGTATTTACCAATCATATTACGTTTTCTCATTTCATCGAAAAGCTGAACTGAAAGTTTAGCTCCAGTACAACCTAGAGGATGGCCAAGTGCTATGGCTCCACCGTTTACATTTACGATATCGGGGTTTAATTCCAATTCGCGAATTACCGCGATAGATTGCGAGGCAAAGGCTTCATTTAATTCAATTAATTCTAAATCGTCTTGTTTTAGGCCTGCTTGTTTTAATGCTTTAGGAATGGCTTTTACAGGACCAATTCCCATAATACGAGGTTCCACACCAGCAGCAGCATAATTTACCAAGCGTGCAATAGGTTGTAAACCTAATTCCTTGACCATATCTTCACTCATTACCATTACAAACGCAGCTCCATCACTAGTTTGTGAAGAATTTCCGGCAGTTACACTTCCGCCAGCAGCAAATACTGGACGCAATTTAGCAAGGGCTTCTAAGCTTGTATTGGCACGAGGTCCTTCATCTTTGGTTACCGTATAGGATTTTGTTGCTTTTTTACCTTTGGCATCAATATACGTTTCCTCTACATCTATAGGAACAATCTGATCTTGAAAACGGTTTTCGGCTTGTGCCTTTAATGCTTTCATATGCGAATTGTATGCAAATTCGTCTTGATCTTCACGAGAAACTTTAAACTGATTGGCAACGGCTTCAGCGGTATTTCCCATGCCCCAATAGTAATCTTCGTGACCCGCCTTTACAACATCGTAATTTAACTCGGGTTTAAAACCTGTCATAGGCACAGAACTCATGCTTTCTGCACCACCGGCGATGATACAATCGGCCATACCTGCCTGGATTTTAGCTGTGGCCATACCTATGGTTTCTATTCCAGAAGAACAAAAACGGTTTACCGTAACGCCGGGAACATCTACTATATCTAAGCCCATTAAAGAGATTAGACGCGCCATGTTTAACCCTTGCGAGCCTTCTGGCATCGCGTTTCCTACCATAACATCGTCGATACGTTTAGGATCTAATTCTGGCAATTCCTTCATCATATACTTGATGGTTTCGGCAGCCAATTCATCGGTTCTTTTAAAACGGAACACACCTTTAGGTGCTTTACCTACTGCGGTTCTGTATGCTTTAACTATATATGCTTGTTTCATAATATTAGATATGAGTAAAAAGTATTTAGTATTGAGATTTAGAGTTTCTGCTGAAATGAATAATTCATTTTCTGAATTTCAACACATAATTCAATAATTGGTTTTACGTTTTCTTCCTTTAATAGTTTTAATTCTATTAATAAAATTAATTGAGTTTGAAGTTCATATGTTGAACCATTTGCGATACTCAAAAAATATTTAAATTCTTTATTAGAATTTCTTCCACCGCCTTCAGCTATATTAGAAGGAATGGAAATAGCACTTCTTTTTATTTGTGATGATAAGCCATATTGTTCATCAGAAGGTAAATGAGCAACAAGTAAATAAACCTGTTTAGTTAGTTCTATAGACTTTTGCCATATTTTTAACTCACTTATATTGTGCATTCTTCTAATTACTTAATACTAAAATCTCATTACTTTAATTAATTTCTAAGCGGTTTCCCTGTTTTCAACATGTGCTGAATACGTTCTAAAGTTTTACGTTCTGTACATAGACTTAAAAAGGCTTCACGTTCTAAATCTAGAAGGTATTGCTCACTAACTAAAGTAGGTTCCGATAAATCGCCACCAGCCATAACGTAGGCTAGTTTGTTCGCAATTTTTTGGTCGTGCTCACTAATAAAACGACTAGCTTCCATAGAATCAGTTCCTACTAAAAACATACCTAAGGCCTGTTTTCCTAGTACTTTTATATCGTTACGTTTTATAGGCTGTGTATAACCTGCTTCGGCCATTAATTTGGCATGCGCTTTGGCCGTTGCTATTTGTCGGTCTTTGTTTACAACAACGATATCTTTTCCGTGTTGAAGAACACCTAAATCGAAAGCTTCGTAAGCAGAGGTCGACACTTTAGCCATACCAATGGTTAAGAAATACTCCTGAAGGGTATTCAATTCTACATCACCTTTTTTGAAAGTGTCTTGAGCTCGCAGAGTCATTTCTTTTGAACCACCACCACCAGGGATAACACCTACACCAAATTCTACAAGTCCCATGTATGTTTCTGCCGCAGCCACTACTTTATCGGCGTGCAGCGATAATTCGCAACCTCCTCCAAGGGTCATGCCGTGAGGAGCTGACACTGTAGGAATGGCAGAATAACGCATGCGCATCATGGTATCTTGGAAATATTTAATCGCCATATTAAGCTCGTCGTATTCTTGTTCGGCAGCCATCATGAAAATCATTCCAATGTTTGCTCCTACAGAGAAATTGGCACCTTGGTTTCCTACAACTAAACCTTGGAAATCTTTTTCAGCTAAATCTATAGCCTTATTAATTCCTGCTAAGACATCGCCACCTATGGTATTCATTTTAGACTGGAACTCGACATTTAAAATGCCATCGCCTAAATCTTCTACAACAACTCCTGAATTTTTAAAGACTTCATGCGATTTACGAATGTTATCTAAAATTATAAAGGCATCTTGTCCTGGAACTTTTTCTTGTTTCTTAGACGGAATATCATAAAAATAGGAGGCTCCATCTTTTACGGTATAGAAGGAGGATACCCCAGAAGCTAACATATCGTTAACCCATGCTGCAGGCTCAAAACCTTCAGCTTTCATAATGTCTATTCCTTTTTCTACACCTATGGCATCCCAGATTTGGAATGGGCCGTGTTCCCATCCAAAACCAGCTTTCATGGCATCGTCTATCTTATATAATTCGTTTGTAATTTCTGGAATTCGGTTAGATACATAAGCAAATAGTGCTGCGAAGTTTTTTCTGTAGAAATCGCCAGCCTTATCCTTTCCGGCAACCAAAACTTTAAAACGATCTACAACTTTATCAATCGTTTTCGTTAATTCTAAAGTGGCAAAATTTGCTTTTTTGTTGGCACGATATTCTAAGGTGTTCAGGTCTAACGACAGGATGTCTTTTGTACCGTCTTTATGGCGTTCTAATTTGTAGAATCCTTGTTTGGTTTTGCTTCCAAGCCATTTGTTTTCCATCATTTTACTAATGAAATCAGGTAGCTTAAACAGTTCGTGACGTTCGTCTGTAGGCACATTATCGTATAAACCATTGGCCACATGTACCAGCGTGTCTAAACCTACAACATCTACCGTACGGAAGGTTGCCGATTTAGGGCGGCCAATTACAGGGCCGGTTAATTTATCGACTTCTTCTATGGTTAAATCCATGTCTTTAACAGCATGAAATAAACTCATAATGCTGAATATTCCAACGCGATTCCCTATAAAAGCAGGAGTGTCTTTAGCCACAACCGAGGTTTTTCCTAGAAATTGCTCGCCATAACTATTTAAAAAGTCTAACACTTCCGGACTTGTTTTAGGTCCAGGAATAATTTCGAATAACTTTAAATACCTCGCAGGGTTAAAAAAGTGCGTACCGCAGAAATGCTTCTGAAAATTTTCGGAGCGGCCTTCGCTCATAAAATGAATAGGGATTCCAGAAGTATTCGATGTAATTAAAGTACCCGGTGTTCTGTGTTTTTCTAGATTTTCGAACACTTGTTTTTTTATGTCAAGACGTTCTACAACCACCTCAATAATCCAATCTACATCTTTAACCTTTGCAATATCATCTTCTAAATTTCCGGTCGTAATACGGCTTGCAAATTTTTGATGATAAATAGGAGAGGGTTTCGATTTTAAAGCAGCAGAAAGCGAATCGTTAACGATTCTGTTTCTAACAGCTTTGTCTTCTAATGTTAATCCTTTAGCTTGCTCTGTAGCATTTAGCTCTCTAGGCACTATGTCTAGCAATAACACATATACACCTATATTGGCAAAATGACAAGCAATACCGCTTCCCATTATTCCGGAACCTATAACGGCTACTTTTTTAATTCTACGTGTACTCATTTTATTTAAAAATGCTTTCGTTATTATATATTTTTTTATTCGAAATTAAATCGTTGATCACTTCTGCAACTTCGTAAAAATGTTCAATTTTTTCTGGAGAGATATTTTTTCTCACGGCTTCGTTAAAAACTAAAACCCGATCTTTAGAATACTCTCTTTTTTCTTTTCCAAACGGTGTTAGATAAATTAAAACACCACGGCCATCTTCAGGATTGGGTTTACGTTCTATAAGCCCTTGCTTTTCCATGTTTTTTATAATGCGCGATAAACTAGTCGCTTCCATGCCCATTTTTGGGCCTAAAGACGTGGATGGTGTTCCTTTTTCCGGATCTATACTTAACAAAGCAAAACCTGTAGCCATTGTGCTATCAAATTTAGCGCCTTGTTCGTTATACATTTTGGTCACCGCTAACCATGTGGTTCGCAACACATAGTCAATTGTTTTGTCTTTCATAGGTCAATTTTCTCTCAACCAAATATAATAAAAAATATTATGCATGCATAGTAAATGATTGAATTTTAACTAAAATTATAGACAAATAATTTAAGATATCATGAAAATGAGGGGGATACATTGCATAATGTATTTAAAAGGTGTTAAGCAGGTGATTTTAAGATTATATTTGAGCAAGGAATCATTAGTAGATTTTACTATAGTCTAGATATGATTACGTAGGACTATTTAAGTGAAAGTAATATCTTTAAACCTTAAATGATTTTGTGCTTATACTTATGTAGTAAAAGGTTAGGTGTAAAAATTTAGAAATTAAATGCAATACAAAAAAAATGAGAAAATTCTATTTATTAGTTGTTTTAAGCTTGTTGGTTTTTACGTGTTCTAATAACGATTCCGATGCAGAGGTAGATACCTATAGTTATACCTATAAAGAGGATAGTAATTTAATTATTGTTTCTCGCGACGATACTTATATGAAATATGGTAAAGTTGAAAGTGGAGATTATTTGGTTTTTGAATATATGTTTGACAAATTTTCGGATGAAGAGATTGCAGATGATGGTTATACTGAAATTATTAAATTTGAAATAGACCCAGAGCGTGAAACATTTTCGTATTCGGGAGATGAATTGGCTGAAATGGATATCGTGCTTACCAAAATTTGTTACTGTCATTTTCCAAAAGAAACCGATGAAGATTTTCCTGTAACAGGAAGGCTTAGCGGAGAAAAAATTTCAGATACCGAATGGCATATTACATTCAATTTGACGTTTTATGTGAGCGATCATAGAGTGATTGATGCTGTTTTTACTTTGGAATAATAATCTAAGTCATTAACTTTCTGTATAAAAATAGATTAAAGTCTGTTAGTTTATTATAAAATGAGTTGGCAAACATTTTGACACAACCATTTGATCGGAATTTCGTTTAAAAAAAAGCATACTATGAAAAAACTGATTTTTATTTTGTCAATATTGACTTTCATATCCTGTGATACAGCTTCAGTTGATTTGGACGATGAGAAATATGTGTTTGACGGAAGAGGAGGCGTGAAATGTAAAGTTAATGGCAACCTATTAAAACCGTCTGTATTCACAAGTCCTGGAGCTAGGTCGGTATGGTTTAGTTTGGCTGACTATGATGATTTAAATCGTATGTACCTTTCGTTTAGGAATAGAGGTCAGTCACCAGATTTCATTGACCAATTTGTAACAATAGAAATTACTGGAATAAGCACAACAACTTCAATGGTTGGTAATATTTATAATCTTGGTGATGAACCTAATCAAGGAGAATATAGTATTGATACCTCCAGCTCAGTTTACAAAACTAACGAAATTTATTTTGGAACTTTGGAAATTCTATATCACGATATTGATAACTTTATTTTGGGCGGTCGTTTCGAGTTTGACGCAGTAAATGAAGATGGAGAAATTATAGAAATAAAAGAAGGGGAATTTGACTTAAAATATTTGTAAAAAATGATTTGCCAACAATGGCTATAAATAATTGCTTGTTCTCGTCTACTCTGGAAATTCCTGCGGAATTTCCAACTCGGTGTGTACTTGCAAAGTTAAGTGCTAACCCACGCAACTACTCATACGAGCCGAGACCGTTAGGTCAAAACCGAAAAGTAAAAAATAGCTATCAGAAAAGCATTAAATTCTGTCTTTAGAAGTTTGTTTCAGAATTTTAGGATAGGGATAAGCCAATGTGAGTACCTGAAATTTCGTGACAACTGCAGTAAGGAGTTTTGGTTGAAGAAACCTCAACTTTCTACACAGCCTCATTTTTAACTATCAATTTTAATGCAGATACAACACTATAAAATTTATAAACGTGTCTATTAAAAGCGATTAATTTCTAGGTCTCATTATAAAATATGTTGTTAAAATATAAAGAACAGTTAAACTATAAAACAGAACATCTGTTCTTTATATCTTGAAAACATTAGGTGTCTAACGCTAAGATTTCTCTGGACGATAAATAGATTCTATTAACGGTCTGTAAATTTCTTTTATAACTTTACGTTTTAATTTTAACGTAGGAGTAAGGTGACCTGCTTCAATAGACCAAGTTTCGGGTGTAATTTTAAACACTTTAATTTGTTCCCATTTACCAAAATGAGTGTTCGAATAATCGACCTCTTTTTGGATTCTGTCTAATAAACGTTCGTCTTTTATTAATTCGGCAGTGCTATTAAATGCTATATCGTGACGTTTAGCCCATTCCTTTATAAATTCGAAATTCGGTTGAATTAAAGCTGCTGGCATTTTTTCTCCTTCACCAATAACTATAACTTGTTCTATAAAGCGCGATTGTTTTAATTGGTTTTCAACAACGGCAGGAGCGATATATTTACCACCACTAGTTTTAAAGATTTCTTTTTTACGATCGGTTATTTTAAGGAAACCGTCTTCGTTTAATTCTCCAATATCACCGGTATGGAAATAGTCGCCAGTCATGACTTCAGCAGTTTTTGCTTCATCTTTATAATAGCCTAACATAACATTCGGACCTTTTACTAGAATTTCGCCATCCTCGGCTATTTTAACTTCTACTTTGTCTATTAGTTTACCTACGGTTCCTATTTGGAATCCATGGTTTCTCTGGTCGTTTACAGAAATCACTGGAGAGGTTTCGGTTAAACCATAACCTTCCATGATAGGCATTCCGGCGGCAGCAAATGTTCGGGTTAAGCGCGTTTGTAAAGGCGCACTCCCAGAAACCATTAATTCAATATTCCCTCCTAAAGCTTCATGCCATTTACAAAAAATAAGTTTTCTAGCCAGACTTAATTGTTTTTCGTACCACCAGCCATTTTTGCCATAAGGTTCGTACTTTAACCCAAGATCTATAGCCCAGAAAAATAAGGCTTTCTTTATACCCGTTAATTCACCTCCCTTGGCTACAATTTTGTCGTACACTTTCTCATAAAGTCGTGGTACGGCAGACATGACATGCGGATGAACTTCCTTGAGGTTATCGCTCATTTTGTCTATAGATTCTGCAAAATAAATTTCTACACCACAATATTGGTATAAATACAATAGCATACGTTCAAAAACGTGACAAATAGGTAAGAAGCTTAAAGCGCGAGATGCTCCCTTATTAAAAGGTACTCGACTTTCGCTAGCTAATACATTAGATACGATGTTGTCGTGCGAAAGCATAACACCTTTGGGCGTACCTGTTGTTCCCGAAGTATAAATTAAGGTAGCTAAATCGTTAGGTTTAACATTAGCCTTTCTGGCTTCAACCTCATTTTGGTTAGAAGGATCTGCACCTAAAGCTAGGATGTCTTTCCAGCTGTTTTCATTTTTAATATCGTCGAAAGTATAAACACCTTTTAAAAGTGTGTTCGCTTTAATTTTATTTAACTTTTCGAGGACTTCAATGTCTGAAACTACACAGTAGGTCGCTTCAGAATGGTTTAAAATGTATTCGTAATCGGTTTCAGAAATAGTAGGGTAGATGGGTACATTTTGAGCTCCCACTTGAAGCACACCAACATCGAGCACATTCCATTCTGTTCGGTTTGTTGAAGAGATTACAGCTATTTTATCGTTTGGTTGCACGCCAAGACGAAGCAATCCACGGCTTATAGCATTGGCTTGGTCTACATATTCTTTTGTAGATAAGGAAATCCAGGTGTCTCCGTATTTCGTTGTTAAGCTCTTGCTTAGGTTGTATTTTTCTAGTTGATAATACGGAAAGTCAAATAGTCGGGTTATGTTTGTCATGTAAGAGTGATATCAGTCATGCAAAATATAAAATTTATGTTTAGATTACAAATAATTAAATTTTATAGACTGATAAGGTTTTAGATTGATGATATTATTCTTAAAATTAAATATAATTGTGAATTTATTATTTTTTAATAAAACACAAACTTTTTTAACGAAAAAATAACGACAAAAAAAAAGACTGTCAATTTAGACAGTCTTTTTAGTGTTTTTTTATGATTTACTTCGTCCCCGACTCAGTACCTTATACTCTTCGTAGCAACCGCTAATCGCATCTAGAATTTGCAAATCGTTGGCCGATTTTATAAAGTCTTTCGAGTAGTTACATTGCCGTACAATTTCGTCTAAATCTAAACGGTCTACTTGAAGCAGTACCGTTAGCATTTCGCGATCGAATCTTGAAGCTAATAAATTTCGAATTTCATCATCCTGTTTCATTTGCTTTAATTTCTTCATCTCTTGCGGTTTTTTTCCGAAGACATTATACAAGAAATCTGCAGGGTTAAAAATAGAACTTAAAATTTTGTTTACACCACCAGAGCCTCTACCAGCTTCGTATCCGTTTTGCAATCCAGAGATACTGTATTGGTAGTTGTTATTTATAGGCACTTGTTTAATGTCGACCTCTAAATAACCTGTTAATCTAAACTGGTTTACAACAACTTCTTCTAAGGCTAAAGCCAATTCTGTAAGTGCTATAGTTGAACTTCCAAACTTTATCCAGTCGTTAGTAACCTTAACTTTTATAGATTTAAATCCTAAATAAGACAGGTGAAGCGTATCGTTTACTTTTGCCGAAATTTCAAACTCTCCTTCTAAATTAGTCGTACTACCTTTAACCTGGTTAATGTTTACAATATTTACACCTTCTAAAGGCTCGTCGTTAGAACCATTAATAATTACCCCACTTACCGATGTATTGTCTTCTTGCGAAAAGGCTACAGTAGTTGATAGGAGTAAAGTTAAAAGGAAGACTATATATTTCATTATAATTTTATTAGGCATAAAAATAGCAAACTAAATGACATTTTATAGCAGGACTGTTTCTTTTGACTAAAAATTAACAAATTTATTAGCGTCTAGAACGTCTTGGTCTTGAAGATGAGCTAGAAGCAGATTCTCCTCTTTTTTCCGATTTAAAATCAGAATTTGAAGAAGAACGTCTTCTTTCACTTCTATTGCCATCTCCACCAGATTTAGAGCGTCTGTCACCTCGGAATCCTCCAGAAGACTCTCTTCTGTCACGACCACCGCCGCCGCCAGAACGACGTCCGCCACGACCTCTGTTTCTGTCACGACCACCGCCACCTTTGTTTTCTGTTTCTTCAACATTAACAAAACGTCCGTTGTGTTTAAAGTCTGTAAAGAATTCTAATACTTTAGGAGCAATTTCTTTTTCGGTATTAAAGAAAGAAAAACTTTCTTTAACATCTACTTTAAAGACATCGTCACGACCTAATTCAAGAATTTCTTTTAAGAAATCTTTTAGTTTCATCCAATCGTAACCATCACGAGAACCAACGTTAATAAAGAAACGTGCTGCATTGTCGTTGCTTACGTGTTCTCTTGTAGATCCTGCAGATTCTGCTACGTTTAAATTTTTAGACTTTTGGTAGTAGTTAAAGAAACGCGTAAATTCTACAGAGAAAAATTTCTGAATTAATTCTTCTTTAGATGTATCTTCAAACATGGTGTTGATGCTCTCTAAATACTTATCAATTTCTGGATTAATTTCTGTATTATGAATTTTATTGGCTAGCGACATTAATTGAACTTCACAAATTTCGATTCCGTTAGGAATGTCTTTTTTAATAAAATCCTTTTTTATAATACGCTCTATGCTTTTAATTTTTCTAACTTCACTTTTAGAAACGATTACCATAGAAACACCTGTTTTACCAGCTCTACCGGTACGTCCAGAACGGTGGGTGTAGGTTTCAATTTCATCTGGTAATTGGTAGTTTATTACGTGTGTAATATCGTCTACATCAATTCCACGAGCAGCTACATCTGTAGCAACTAACATTTGAATTTGTTTGTTTCTAAAAGATTTCATCACTAAATCACGTTGGTTCTGACTTAAATCCCCGTGAAGTGCTCCTGCATTGTATCCGTCTTCAATAAGTTGTTCTGCTACTTTTTGTGTATCGCGTTTCGTTCTACAGAAAATTACAGAAAAGATATCTGGATTGGCATCAGATAAACGTTTAAGGGCTTGGTAACGATCTCTAGAATTTACTAAATAATATTCGTGAGAAACTTGAGAGCTTCCTTCGTTTTTATTTCCTACAGTTATTTCTGTAGGGCTATGCATGAATTTTTTTGCAATATTAGCAACCTCTTTAGGCATGGTTGCAGAAAATAACCAGGTGTTTTTATCTTTTGGTGTATGCGATAAAATATCTGTAATATCTTCATAGAATCCCATATTAAGCATTTCGTCTGCTTCGTCAAGAACGCTGTATTGAATTTTAGAAATATCAACCATATTACGGCTAATCATATCTTTCATTCTACCAGGTGTAGCAACAATAATTTGTGCTCCTCGTTTTACCTCTCTAGCTTGATCTTGAATACTAGATCCTCCATAAATAGCTACAACATTTAAGCCTTTACAGTATTTACCGTAAGCCTTAAGTTCGTTTGTAATTTGTAAACAAAGCTCACGAGTAGGCGATAAAATTAAACCTTGGGTTGTTCTGCTATCGATATCAATTTTTTGAAGCATAGGAAAACCAAAAGCAGCCGTTTTACCGGTTCCGGTTTGTGCTAATGCTACTAAATCTATTTCACTTTCTAATAATAATGGGATGGATTTGTCTTGTACTTCACTTGGGGTTTCAAAGCCCATATCGGTGATAGCACGCAATAGGTCGTCATTAAGACCTAAATCTTGGAATGTGTTCATTCTTGTAATAAGTATTCGATTAAAGTATGTAAGTGTTACATAAGAAGGGAATCGACATACTTAACCTTAAACTTCCAAGTAACACATCCTCTCTCTGAGGAATTTCAAGCTGCAAAGGTAGTCATTTATTTGGTATAAACTAATTTGTTTAATTTATTGTGTTTCAGTTAATTAATTTATAAATTATAAAGTGTTTAAATAATCTACCAATAAGGCAACTGCTTTTCCCCGATGACCGATAGTGTTTTTTTCTGTTAACGACATTTCTGCAAACGTGTTTTTTAATCCTTGTGGTCTAAAAATCGGGTCGTAGCCAAAGCCATCTGTACCGTGTTGGGCTTTGGTTATTTCTCCTTCGCAAATTCCCGTAAAAGTGTCTAACTTGTTATTTAAGGTTAAAGCTATTACGGTTTTAAATTGAGCGTCTCTATTGGAAGAACTGCCCAAATCTTGCAAAAGTTTTGTCATATTATCGGTAGCATCTCGTTGCGGTCCCGCATAACGTGCAGAATAAACACCCGGAGCGCCGTTTAAAGCATCTACCTCTAAACCTGTATCATCTGCAAAACAATCGAAACCATAATTGTCTTTAACGTAGTTGGCCTTTTGAATGGCATTACCCTCAATCGTATCTTGGGTTTCTGGAATATCTTCTAAACAATTAATATCGGTTAAACTTAAAAGGTTAATATGGCTAGGGATTAAGGCTTGAACCTCTCTTATTTTATTGGCGTTATTGGTGGCAAATACAAGTTTCATATCTTTAAATTAGAGTTAAAGAGAGGCAAAAATAAGGTTTTAAACCGAGATATTTAAAGTCTTGTTAATTCATTGTCGAGTTGTATTTTTAAACAATATTTAATTAATGTTTTGGTTTTTAGTTAAATAGGTAAAAGTATCGAGATAACAACGTTTTTTATTGATAATTTCACATTTATTTATGATGAAAAATATATGAATCCATCGCGTTTATTTTTAAATTTGATTGTGAACATTAAAACACTTTTATATGACAATTAATATTCAATACATCCACATGTCTACAAGTGAGGCTATGGATATTCACGTTACTGAAAAACTTAATAAATTAGCTTTAAAATACGATTGGATCATTTCTGCTGAAGTTACTTTTGAACATATCCAAAAAGAAAAGGAAGAGGGGAAAATTTGTAAAATTGAATTGAGTGCTCCGGGGCCAAGAATTTTCGCATCTTCTCACGAGAGAACCTACGAATTGGCTGTGAAAAACACTATAAACGACTTAGAAATTCAGCTTAAAAAACGCAAGCATACGTTTGCCCATTCTTAATATAAAGTATCAATAGAAGTAATGCATAACTGTATTTTTTCTATTCAATTATAAATAATAAATATTTTAACAAAGTCGAAATCTTAATAACAAGATTTCGACTTTGTTGTTTTAGGCGATATCCTTAGCTAAAATATGGTATGCAGTTAGATAAATTCCTGCCGAAACGTATTCCAAATGTTCTTCTTTATAAGTGTTTTGTGCTTCGGAAACGTGCTGTTTTTTCTACAATATTTATCAATACCTAGCGCTTTTTAATTTACAATTGTTTTGTGTAATAATTAATGTATTTTTATTCCATCGATAAACACATTAAAAAGGTGTTTAAACAAAGTGATTTATATTCATGATTAAAAGAATCTACATGCTAGTGCTCGTGTTATTTGTAGCGATACCAGCCCAATCTCAAATTTTAAAAGAATTAGATACACTTGACGTTGTTAAGTTAGTTGATGAGCTCTTTATAGATCACGATATAGATAATTATGCTATTAGGGTATTTTCTAATTATAAGTATAAAAATTTTAAGTTAAGTAACGAAGATTCTAAAGTACGTTACATTCCAAGAAATAGATTTGGAGTTGGATTTGGTTTTTCTAGCCGTAAAGTATTAATTGATATAGCTTTTAACATTAAGGGAGACTCTGAAGATTATACGAGGCGTTTCGATATGCAAGGGACTACAATTGTAGGTAAGAAAAACTATGTCAATTTTTATGTGCAAACCTATCGCGGTTTCGATGCTAAGACCAATTATGGCGAACCCACTGTGTTTAGAGACGATGTGAGGTCTGTTACAATTGGAGCGAATGTACTTCACACCATACCCGAAATAGAATTTTCGTTTTCGCTATTGAAAGCAGGATTAGACGATTTGGAAAAAAAGTTTTACATCTCGGGTGGCTTTGGTGCATTTTGGTTTTACGATTATTTTTCGGCAGACGGCGATGTGTTACCAGATAACAGTGATGCTTTTTTTAATGATGAAGCTCATATAAAAAGGTATAACAGTACAGCTGTGGGTATGCTGGGGGGCGTCTTGTCGGTATTTAAATTGCCTTATAACTTAATCGGGTCTTGTAACCTAATGCCCGGGGTTGGCTTAATGTATAAACATGTTACCTTACAAGATGATACCTATAGACCTTCGAAGCCTTTTATTTATAAGTTAGATTATAGTGTTGCTATTGGGTATAATGTAGAACGTTATTATATCAGTTTAATTTATGGTGGTGGGATGTATACCACGAGTTTGAATTTCGATAATTTATATAGGTTCGATCTTACCAAGGCCAAAATAGCATTTGGATATAAATTAGGAAATAGGAATAAACATAAATAATAGCGTAATAATTTCGAATACTCGGATTCTAAAAATTACCTGTGGTGATAGGGTTCGTTTTTTAATATTGTAAATCCGCGATACAATTGTTCTATAATGAACAAGCGTATCATTTGATGCGAAAACGTCATTTTTGATAGTGAAATTTTTCCTTGAGCTTTTGCATACACCTCTGAAGAAAAGCCATACGGTCCGCCAATTACAAAAACCAATTGTTTTATTCCAGAATTCATATGTTTCTGAAGATAATTAGAAAACCCGACAGAATCCATTTGTTTACCGTTTTCGTCTAGTAATATAAGTACATCGTTCGGATTCAATTTAGCAAGGATGAGTTCGCCTTCCTTTTGTTTTTGCTGATCTTCACTTAAGTTTTTAACCTTTTTTAAATCTGGAATAATTTCAAATTCAAACTTTATATAAAACCCTAAACGCTTTTGGTAATCGTCAATTAAACCTTGTAAAAGTTTATTATCTGTTTTTCCAATTGCCAATAATTTAATCGTCATAAGTTCTTATATAGAGGAAATTAAAACACTGTCTAAGCTTATTAAAAGATTATCTTAATTTGCTGTATTTACTAGGATTTGCTTCGTGCATGATTTGGTAAACCGTTTCAAAAATATCTTCTAAAGAAGGTTTAGAGAAATAATCGCCATCTGTACCATAGGCCGGACGGTGTGGTTTCGCAGTTAACGTTCTAGGCTTGCTATCTAAATGTAAATAACCATCTTGGGTATTTAAAATTTCATTTAAAATATAAGCAGAAGCACCACCAGGTACGTCTTCATCTATAATTAATAGACGGTTGGTTTTGGCAACACTTTTAACGATATCGTGATTTATATCGAAAGGTAGAAGCGATTGTACATCTATAACTTCGGCATGAATATTAACTTCCATTAAATCTTTGGCAGCTTGCTCCACAATGCGTAAGGTTGACCCATAAGACACTAAGGTAATATCGTCTCCTTCGCGAAGTGTTTCGGTAACCCCAATTGGGGATTTAAATAAGCCAAAATTAGAAGGTTTTTTCTCTTTTAAACGATATCCGTTTAAACACTCTACAATTAAAGCAGGCTCATCAGATTCTAGAAGGGTATTATAGAATCCTGCAGCTTTGGTCATGTTTCTTGGTACTAATACATGAATCCCTCTAACCAAATTTATAATACCACCCATTTGCGATCCAGAATGCCAGATACCTTCTAAACGGTGTCCACGTGTACGTATAATTAAGGGTGCTTTTTGGCGACCTTTGGTTCTGTACTGTAACGTTGCTAAGTCGTCGCTAATTATTTGTAACGCATACATTAGATAGTCTAAATACTGAATCTCGGCAATAGGGCGAAGTCCGCGCATAGCCATACCAATACCTTGACCAAGAATAGTGGCTTCACGAATACCAACATCGGCGACTCTAAGTTCTCCGTATTTTTCTTGCATGCCTTCTAGTCCTTGATTTACATCTCCGATATTTCCAGAATCTTCACCAAAAATTAAAGCGTAAGGATATTTGTTGAAAATGGCATCAAAATTATCTCTAATAATTAATCGGCCATCTACATTTTCTGCATCTTCGGTATAAATTGGTTTTACTTCGGCTATATATTTTACCGATTTGTTTCCTTCACTGTGTAAATGCGAACTGTATTGTGGTTGTACTTTTTCAAAATATTTATCTATCCATTGTAAAAGGCGGTCCTTTTCTGGAGTAGATTCGTCTATAATATAACGCAAGGTTTTACGCGCTGCGGTAATAACATCGCGTTTTATAGGTTCTTCAATCTTTTCAAGATCTTGAACAATTTTATTAATAAAGACTTTGTTGGCACTGTTGTTGGCAACCTGTTTTAATAGGTTTAACACATCAGATTTGTCCTTGTTAATAGGGCCAACAAATTGAGCCCAAGATACTTTTTTACCTTCTCGAACTTGCTTTTTTATACTCTTTTCTAATTCGGTTAAAGTTTCGTCATTAGATATTCCGTTGGCAATAATCCATTTTCTAAATTTGGTATTACAATCGTTTTCTGTTTCCCAGGCCAAACGATCTGGATTCTTATAACGTTCATGCGACCCTGAAGTAGAATGACCTTGAGGTTGCGTTAATTCGTCTACATGAATTAAAACAGGTACATGTTCTTCCCTGGCAATTCTTCCTGCTTCTTGATACGTTTCTATAAGCGTTGGATAATCCCAACCTTTAACGCGTAAAATTTCGTAACCTTTAGCATCTTCGGTACGTTGAAATCCTTTTAAAACTTCAGAAATATTTTCTTTAGTTGTTTGATGTTTAGCATGTACAGAAATTCCATATTCGTCATCCCAAACACTAATCACCATTGGGACTTGTAATACCCCTGCTGCGTTTATGGTTTCAAAGAAGAGACCTTCGCTGGTACTAGCATTACCTATGGTTCCCCAAGCGACTTCGTTCCCGTTTTCCGAAAAATTTGTGGTATTTATACCTTTAACATGACGGTATATTTTTGAAGCTTCTGCTAATCCTAATAACCGAGGCATTTGCCCAGCAGTAGGAGAGATGTCTGAACTTGAATTTTTTTGTTTGGTTAAGTTTTTCCAATTCCCATTTTCGTCTAAACTATGTGTGGCAAAGTGTCCACCCATTTGTCTTCCTGCCGACATAGGTTCTAATTCTAAATCGGTATTAGCATAGAGTCCAGAAAAAAACTGTTCGATGGTAAGTTCGCCAATCGCCATCATGAACGTTTGATCGCGATAATAACCCGAACGGAAATCTCCGTTTTTAAAGGCTTTCGCCATGGCTAACTGAGGAACTTCTTTACCGCCTCCAAAAATTCCAAACTTAGCTTTTCCTGTTAATACTTCTCTTCGGCCAAGTAAACTACATTCTCTAGAGGTAACAGCTATTTTGTAATCATTTAAAACTTCTGCCTTAAAATCTTCAAAAGAAAGTCCTGTCATTTTTTCGGGTTCTATTTGCATGTTATTTTGGGATTGGAATTTGCAACAAATTTATGGAAATTAAATGGTTATTACAATTCAAACACGTGTTTAACGATATATTATTTGTAGTAAACACTACGATTATAAATGTTTAAATATAGAATTGTTAGAATACTTAGCGTTTTCTGATAATTTATTAATGATAAATTAAAAATTAATACCAACGGCGTTTAAATAATCCTAATAATGTTTTTGGAGAAAGGGTTACGATAAACCGTATTTTTTCGCTGTATTGCGATTGGGTAATTTCCCAACCCAAATTAGAATACACGGGGAAATATAATTCGAAATAATCGGTAATTAAATTGAGTCTAAACCCGGTATCGTAAACAAATTTAGGTTCCGAGCCATGGTTTTTTACAAAACCAAGATCGGCATAAGCTTCAAGATATTTCCAAATGGTTGTTCCGCCGTTTAGCGTAGTAATCCACTGGTTTGCGAATGGGGTTTCTAATTTCGATTTAAATCCGCCTTCCGCGATAACTAATTCCTGACTCAATAAACCTGATTCTTCCGAGCGGCCTAAATAATTATAGTCGAACAGGTAATCGGTAGGGCGATCTAGAGCAAAACTAAAATAGTTAGAAGTTTCGTAGGTCTTGTTATAGAGGAAGGTTCCTGCGAAAAAACGCAGATTAAAATTTCTGTTATTTTCTGTGAGTTTTCTGTATTCAAAATTTACAGATAATTTTCCAAAGTCTTCAGATAATTGAAAATCGGTGAACCACGTAACATGGTTTTTTAAATTTGGATTGGTGTAGCCATATTTTATGTCGAAAACATTATAATTTGGCCTGTTTTCTGTATTGTAAATATTGTTAGGGTCGTCTTCTCTATGAATACTTACATACCTTAAGTTTATGTATTTGTTTTTGTTATTTCGAAAATCGTTTTTATCTCTAAATCTAAATTGCACATACGGTGTAAAAGAGGTGTAGGAGAGGTCTGGTGCGTAATTAGAATATTCACCTGCAAACCCATAACGGATATAATACAAATTCTGTTCTTCTAAACGATGTACATAGCTCAAGCTTACATTCCCGATTAATTGTTTACTTTTTATCGCATATCGAGGCCTAACACTATAAAGAAATGCTTTTGGTAGGGCCGTTTTGTTGTACAAACGAACACCAGGAGCAAACCCGTCGTAATAATTATACGTAAAATCGGGCATAAAAATACCTGGTTGTAATAAGGGTCTTCTATATCTTTAAATAAGCGGAATTGCAGTGGTTTGTTGTTAAAAACAAAGCCTTTTAACGATTTCCAATCGTCTCTTAAATTAAACTCAGGAATGACCATGTCGTAATTTAAAACCAATTTATCTATGCTGTCTTTAGGTATCGTAACCGTTTCGGTATCTTTAATATTGTTAATCCAAGTTTTGTAAACTACACTATCATTTTGTAACCCGAAAAGCGAAATAGGCATGCTATTTTGTCTTTTGTTTTTAATAGTAACTTCTAAAGAATCACCCAAGACTTTGTAGTCTTTAATTTTAAAATCAATTTTATTACGTGTGGCTACATATTCGTTAAAAAACCAATCGACATCTTTATTGGTGTTGCATCGTAAAAGCGTTTCAAAATCTTTGGTAGATGTTGGTTTTTGCTTGTATAACGACATATAGCTATCTATCGTTTCCTGAATAATATCGTGGTTTAAATAATCTTCTAAATATTTTAAACCCACTCCAGCCTTATATTTATTTGCAATATTGGCATTAAATTTAAGCAGCGAATCTTTAGGCATGGTTAGAGGCTGATCTAGATTAGAGCGTGCCATATGCATGTACAAAAAGTTATACTGATTATTAAATTGAAGCTGTGTGGCATGGAACGAACGAATTCCCCAAATGTTAGAAAGTGTACCAAAAAGTTTCATGTTTGGGTAGTGCTCATCTACATATTTCATTAAATAATACACTTGTAAACCATCATTTAACCAATAGTCTTCTCTTGGATTTATTAAAATCATATTTTCAAAATAATTATTCAAAGCTGTTTTTATAAGCTTTAATTCATATTGAAAATGATTTGGAAACGGACGTATAAAATTAGGTAATTGGTTTAAACCATAAATAGGGTTTTTCTTATAATCAATCTCAGAAAGTAATAATTTTGATTGCGGATAGGATCCGAAATTTTCGGCAATAAACGTGATAATTTTATCTGTAATAAGAATTTTAAGGAGACCGTTTATATTCTCGTCATGTATGTTTGAAACTATAGAAAAAGCGTCGTTTCCAATCGTTTCAAAATTGGATACTTTTTTCAGAAATAATTTAGAATCTACACTGTTTCTGCCCGATAAAGTAACTATAGTATTACCTTTATTATTAGTAGTTTGTAGGGTTTCTAATTCCGATGTTAATGTATAGTAGCTAGGATATTCAATCTCTAAATTTAAATCGGATGCCGGGATATATAAATCGTCTAAATCTTTATTGCTATAATAATGCCACGTTCCATCGTATACAGCAGGTGTCATATACCAATATCGTAAATTAAAATCGTTATCGTTAGTCCAGCCATAACGCGTAAAGTTATCGTTAGGCACTTGTACGATATATTGAAGTTTTATGGTGTACGTTTCTCTGCCTTTTAATGGTGATGGAAGATTTATTTTTAGTACATCGGGATGTGATTTTAAATGATTAAAATCGAGGTCTACGGCGTTTTGGGTCACACTGGTAATAGCCGTATATCCGCGATCTTTATTTTTGGCAAAATGAAAATTTGTTTTGTATTCTTCAGCAAAACGTTTTGCCAAAGGAGTGGTTTTTGTAGAGTAACTATTCGCCCAATCGTTTAAATATATGGCTTGTAAAGTATCTTGAGTTGTGTTTTTATACTGAATTGTTTGAGAAATGCGGATTTGTTTTGTAGACACATCGAATGTTGCTTTTAAGTCGATTTTATTCTGACTAAAAGCAACCGTGGTTGTAAAAAGAAAAAGGACATAGCAAAGATTTGATAATTTCAATTTACCTTTTCTAATTTTGAATTCTACAATTTTTTTTATCTATCACAGTATCATTTTATGACGTCATAATTGATTGTTTTCAATAAAATGATACTGTTTGAAAGATATATTTTTAAAGGAGGTTTATGTAGTTAATTATGTTAAAAATTCAGGCTAAAATTGGATTCGTTGTAAAACTGATTTAAAATTTCAACCACTTCATCTTCAGTATCTACAAGGTGAATTAGATCTAAGTCTTTCGGACTAATGTTTCCGTGTTTTGCTAACATGGTCGATTTAATCCATTCGAATAATCCTTCCCAGAATTCTTTTCCGACTAGAATGATTGGAAATTGTTCAATTTTTCCTGTTTGAATTAGGGTGATCGATTCGAATAATTCATCTAAAGTTCCAAAACCTCCTGGCAGAACTACAAAACCTTGCGAGTATTTTACAAACATTAATTTTCTAACAAAAAAGTAATCGAAATCTAAACTTTTGTCCGGATCGATATACGGATTGTCGTGTTGCTCGAAAGGCAAATCGATATTTAAACCTACCGATGTTCCGCCACCTAAATGGGCCCCTTTATTTCCAGCTTCCATAATTCCTGGACCACCGCCAGTAATTACGCCATAACCTTCGTCTACAATTTTTTTAGCGACACGTTCTCCTAATTGATAGTATTTGTCTTCTGGTTTTGTTCTTGCCGATCCGAAAATAGATACACAAGGGCCTATGGCACTCATTTTTTCAAAACCATTTACAAACTCGCCCATGATTTTAAAAATTGCCCAAGAATCGTTTGTTTTTATTTCATTCCAACCTTTTGGATGTTGTTCTTTTTTCATAATATTTTAATCTTCTATTGCTAATGTAATTCTTTTCTAAGGAATTTTGCAGTGTAACTCTTTTTGTGTTTTGCCACCTCTTCTGGTGTGCCTTCGGCGATAACTTTTCCGCCGCCTTTTCCGCCTTCGTAACCAATATCTATAATATGATCAACGGTTTTTATAACATCTAAATTATGTTCTATAATTAATACTGTATTTCCTTTATTTGCGAGTTTGTTAAGGACTAGCATAAGCACCCGAATGTCTTCAAAATGTAGTCCAGTAGTGGGCTCATCTAAAATGTAAAATGTATTTCCGGTATCCCGCTTGCTTAATTCTGTTGCTAATTTTATACGTTGTGCTTCCCCTCCAGAAAGTGTAGTACTTTGTTGCCCAAGGGTGATATATCCCAGTCCAACATCTTGGATGGTTTTTACTTTTTTATGAATTTTAGGAATGTTTTCGAAAAAGGGTACAGCTTCGTTAATTGTCATATTTAGCACATCGCTAATCGATTTTCCTTTGTATCTAATTTCTAAGGTTTCTCTGTTAAAACGTTTTCCTTGGCAGGTTTCACATTCTACGTAAACATCGGGTAAAAAGTTCATTTCTATAACGCGCAAACCACCACCTTGGCAAGTTTCGCATCGCCCGCCTTTTACATTAAAACTAAAACGTCCAGGTTTATATCCACGAATCATAGCCTCCGGAATTTTAGCAAATAAGCTTCTAATTTCTCCAAAAACACCGGTATAAGTTGCAGGATTACTTCGAGGTGTTCTCCCAATAGGCGATTGGTTAATATCGATAACTTTATCTAGATGTTCTAAACCTTTAATGCTTTTGTAAGGCATTGGTTTTTTTACACCATTAAAGTAATACGCATTTAAAATAGGGTATAGGGTTTCGTTAATTAAGGTCGATTTTCCACTTCCTGAAACACCCGTAACGCCTATCATTTTTCCTAACGGAAACGAAACACTTACATTTTTTAAGTTATTTCCTGTACAGCCTTTTAAGGTAAGCGTATGGCCATTTCCTTCACGTCGTATTTTAGGAACTTCAATTTCTTTAGTTCCGTTTAAATAATCGGCAGTTAAGGTATGTTGTTTTAGTAATTGTGCTGGTGTGCCTTCACTAATAATCTCGCCACCATAACGTCCTGCTTTGGGGCCAATATCGATAACATAGTCGGCACGTTCTATCATATCTTTATCGTGTTCTACCACAATAACGGAGTTTCCTACATCGCGTAAAGAAATTAAAGAATTGATGAGTTTTTCGTTATCGCGTTGGTGTAAGCCAATGCTAGGTTCGTCTAAAATATAAAGTACACCCACCAATTGCGAGCCAATTTGTGTGGCCAAACGGATACGCTGTGCTTCTCCTCCCGAAAGTGATTTTGAACCTCGGTTTAATGATAAATAGTCTAGGCCAACATCTAATAAAAATTGAAGTCTTGTTGTGATTTCTTTTATGATTTCTTCTCCAATTTGAAGTTGTTTAGACGATAAATGGGCATTTAAATCTTTAAACCAAACCGATAAATCACTAATATCTTTATTCGCTAATTCGGCAATATTTAGGTTGTTTACCTTAAAGTATAACGATTCTTTTCGAAGACGCGTCCCTTCGCAAAGGTCGCAATCTACTTTATCCATATAATCTTTAGCCCAACGTTTTAATGATGTAGATTGTGCATTTTGGTACTGACTTTCAATAAAATTTGCCACACCTTCAAAATCAATTTTAAAATCGCGGGTAATGCCTAAGGTTTTACTTTCAACAGAAAACTTTTCTTTGCCGCCGTATAAAATCATCTTTTTAGCTTCCTCGGGTATGTCTTTATAGGCATCGGTTAAATTAAAATCGAAGCGTTGCGCGATAAGCTGTAATTGTTTAAAAATCCAGCTATTTTTTTCAGGTCCGTGCGGAACTAAAGCCCCTGCTTTAATAGATAAACTCGGGTCTGGAATTATTTTGGTTTCGTTAACCTGATACAATTTTCCTATACCATTACATTTAGGGCAAGCACCTTTGGGCGAATTGAAAGAAAAATTATTAGGTTCTGGATTAGGGTAAGAAACTCCCGAAGACGGACACATTAATAAACGGCTAAAATAGCGTGCTTCTTGAGTGTCTTGATCGATAACCATAAGGACATCATCGCCATGATACATGGCCGTGTTTATGGTTTCGGTTAAGCGTTTATCGTTGTCGGCCGTGTTATCAATTTTTAAACGATCGATAACAATTTCTATATCGTGCACTTTGTAGCGATCTAATTTCATGCCTTTTATCAAGTCACGAATTTCGCCATCGGTTCTAACTTTTACAAAACCTTGTTTGGCTATTTGTTCGAATAATTCGCGGTAATGTCCTTTTCGCGATCGAATTACGGGAGCTAATATGTTAATACGCTTTCCGTGATAGTCTTCAATAATTAAATTCTTAATTTGCTCGTCGCTATAGCTTACCATTTTTTCTCCGGTATTATAGCTAAAGGCATCACTGGCTCTGGCGTATAATAAACGTAAGAAATCGTATATTTCTGTGATAGTTCCTACTGTAGACCTCGGCGATTTGCTTGTTGTTTTTTGTTCTATTGCAATTACAGGAGATAAACCATCAATTTTATCTACATCCGGACGCTCTAAACCGCCTAGAAACTGTCGGGCATAAGCCGAAAAGGTTTCTATATAACGGCGCTGACCTTCGGCATAAATGGTGTCGAAAGCTAACGATGATTTTCCACTTCCAGATAAACCAGTAATCACTACTAATTTGTCTCGAGGTATGGAAACGTCTATATTTTTTAAGTTGTGCACACGGGCACCTTTAACTTCAATGTATTCTTCGAAATTGCTCATAGAAATGCAAAGCCTCAAAGATACAGTTTTTAAGGCGAAAAAGGAAGTGAGAGTAGTCTTAGTAAATTGTTAAAAAAGACTAAAAATAAGGAGTAGACGAAGACATTAAAAGATGTGAATATTAGTAAATAAAAAGGCTTTCTAAAAAGTTTTAAAGTTCATCATTCTGAATTTTTTTTCAGAATCTCATCCCGTTGATAACCAATTGTATGAGATCCTGAATGGAGTTCAGGTAGGCGAAAATTCAACTTTTAAGAAAGCCTCTTAAATTTTATTCTATATTTTTTTATTTACTTGTAACTTTTAAAGCAATTCTTCGGTTTTGTGCACGACCTTCTTCGGTATCGTTAGAGGCCACAGGATGTTGTTCTCCGTATCCTTCAGCAGATAAACGATTTGCGTCAATTCCCATAGCAATCATTTCTTTCATCACATTCATAGCACGATCTCCAGATAATTTTAAGTTTGCATTGCTGTCTCCTGTATTATCGGTATAACCACCAATTTTAACACTCACATTTGGATATGCTTTTAAAATTTCGACTAAATTTCTAAGCTGAGCTTGAGACTCCGGCAATAATTCGGCAGACCCCGTTGCAAATAATAATCGGTCGAAATCGTACCAAACGCCTGTTTCTATGTCATGGTCTGGGTTGGCTAACCACGCACTTAATTTACTTTCTAATCCCGTTTTAGAGGCATTTAAATCGACCCCATTTGGAAGTGTAAAAATGGCATCTGTACTTTCTACTACAGGCTCTTCAATAATAACCTCTTCATCAATAACTACTGGAGTTTCGTCTTGCACCATAGGGGTGCTAGGTTCGCTTTCGCAATTTCTTAATAAATAAAATAGTAGTAAAGCTGCGATTGCAATTAGTAATGGTAATATCCATTTGTTTTTAGGCTTCGTAGGCTCTGTATTTACCTCTCTAATTTTTTCTTTTACTTCTTCTCTTAATTTAGTGCCTTCACCTAATAAAGCATTTAAACCTGTTGGTGCCGCTTTTAAAATATCGTCTTTTTCTGCAAGTAAGGATTTTATTAAACTACTCGCACTAAACCCCGATTTTCTTAAATAACCTAAAATCATGGGTGCAGCCATCATCATTAGTCTGGAAATGGATGATTTTTTTACGCCAGAATGCATTCCTAATAAATCGAAAAGTCCAGATTGTTTATTTCCGAATAATAAATTTAACAAGCTCGCGCCAGAATCTATAGTAAATTTATTCCCAGAATTTGTAAGTAAAGATGGTAAATTAGACAGCACATTAGAGGCGTCTAAGTCCTTGTGGTTAACAAGTCCCATGATGCTATCCATTACATTAGCATTGTTAGCATTATTTAAAAGACCAGAAAGTAGAGTTGGGATAGCACTAGAAAATGCCTTCGAAATTCCAGATTCCGATTCTCCTAGAATATTTGCTGCTTGTGAGACTAAATCAGGTGTAATGTAGTTGTTTAGTGATTTTAATAGATTGGTTTCCATGTTATTAAAGTTAGTTGATTATTCTCAAATTTAATGAATTAATTCAATTGAAACTCATTTTGATTGTTATTATTTATGAATACTTTTACTGCTTATCTAGTAAAATAAAATTATGAAAATACTTGCTATCGGGTCAAGAATAGACCATTCTGAATTTGGGAAGGGGGTAATTACCAATGTCACTTCTAAGGATTATTGGGTGACTTTTATTGAAAACGGATTGGAAACTATTCCGTTAGATGCTGAATTTCATATTATTGAAGCGGCAGAAACTGAAGATTTAGATACTGTTAGTTTTTATGAAGTAGAGCGCACCTTAAAGCATATTTTAAAAACCTATAGCGATGTGAGTGAAATTGTTCCCATAGCCGATAAATGGAAAGGAGGTACTTTAGTGATGCAACCTGCAGATTCTAATTTAAAGGAAAAGGAAGTACCTATAGAAGCTTTTTTTAATAAAATAATTATGGTTAGAGACCGATTAAGAGTCATGGAACAAAAAGTGAATGCTAGTAATTTAGAATCGCAAGAAAAAATAGATCTACAACAATATATTACAAGAATTTATGGAAGTTTAACCACTTTTAATGTGCTATTTAAGTTAAAAGAGCAGCAGTTTGTAGGACAGAAAAGTAAATAACACGATGTTTTGCAAAAACACAATTAATAATAGGCTGTGTAAAAGGTATTAAATCCGTCGTTCTGATATTTTTTTAGAATCTCATCTTCTAGGTATCTAGGTATGAGTAAATAAAAATCATCTCATGTCTAAGCTATGAGGATTTCAGGTTGACAAAAATGCAAGGTTTTAGACAGCCTCTTTTTTGTGTTTCTATTCAAAACATAAAGGGCTAACAAAACCCTATTATTAATAATCGGTTTTAAGATCTGTAATTTCTAGTCCCATAAAAAATAGTTTATGAAACGTAGGGAGTTGTGCTTTAGTCTCGGTCGTTTTCCAATCACTCCAAGAGGCTTCAAGTCCGTCTATTGGTAAAATGGACGTCCACATTTTAAATGCTTTAGGTTTTGCATCGTCTTGAAGCAACCACATATAAGAGTCGCCTGGTGTAGATCCGCCTGAGGTATAAGTAACCAATAATCCATAAGCATTATTTTCTATAGGAATTAAACTGCGTGTCGTTCCGGAATCGAATACTTTGTAGGGCGCTACAAGCCAAAAGGAATCGTTGTTAAAATAGTTTACCGCTTTGTCTATGTATTCTGTGGCTGCTTCACCTGTTACAGTGTTATCTCCTACGGTTACAACGCTCGACTTTGGTGCGTTTAATTGTAAATCTACTCGGATATTTTTCCAGTAGACTTCACAATAATTTTCATTTTTTTTCCATTTAAAATGATGCCTTTTATTGAAAGTCCATTCTATATAATTCGTGTTTTTATAGGCTTCATAATCAATAGCATCTAGCATTCTTTGAGCAACTTCGTCTGCAGCTTTACTAGGGGTGCCTTGAGGTAAGTCTTCGTTATATTTGAAATAAACATATCCGAAAAACAGTAGGCTAGGTAGGGTGAAGAATATAATTACTCCTGCACTAATTTTTAGAATTTTCTTTGGGGACATAAAAGTAGGTTTAGGATTGCAAAAATAAAAATTTAAAATCCAATAGCAGTATCGTCACCACGAAAATCTGCTCCCGCTTCGTAAGTTCCATTTTTAAGTTTTAATATCCCATCTACACGTCCAATAACAGGAGCATCTTTTTCATTTATTAAATAGCCTTTTTGTTCTAATTCTGAAATGGTTTTTCTATCAAATTTATAAGGTTCCATAAGTATTTCATCGGGTAACCACTGGTGATGAAACCTAGGGGCATTTACAGCTTCTTGCATCCCCATTTTATAATCGTGAACATTTAAAATGGTTTGTAACACACAGGTAATTATGGTGGAGCCTCCAGGTGTGCCTACAGACATGTAAAATTCGCCATTTTTTTCAACGATGGTTGGCGTCATTGAACTTAACATGCGTTTTTGTGGGGCAATGCTATTTGCTTCGGCACCAATTAAACCAAACATATTAGGTTCGCCGGGTTTGCTACTAAAGTCGTCCATTTCGTTGTTTAAAAAGAACCCCAATTCAGAGCAATATAATTTCGATCCGTAGGCACCATTTAAGGTCGTTGTTACGGCAATGGCATTTCCAAATTGATCGACTATAGAGTAATGTGTGGTTTCGTTACTTTCTACCAATTCTACATTTCCGTGGCTTAATGAGGAAGATGGGGTAGCTTTTTCAAAAGAGACATTCGCCATTCGGTTTTTTAAATAGGAATCACTCAATAATTCTTCTGATGGAATGTCGACAAAATCGGGGTCGCCTAAATAGTAACTTCTATCGGCATAAGCTCGACGCTCGGCCTCTGTAATAATTTGAATAGACTTCGTGCTGTTATGCCCAAAGGCTGTTAAATCGTAAGGTTCTATCATTTTCATAATCTGCCCCAAACAAATCCCTCCACTAGATGGCGGAGACATAGAAATAATTTTTAAATCGTCGTAATTAAAAACCACAGGAGTTCTCCATACCGCTTCGTATTTTTCCAAATCTAGTTCTGTGATTATACCGCCATTATCTTGAATAAATTGTGCTAAAGTTTTTGCGATTTCACCTTTGTAAAAGCCGTCTTTCCCTTCCTTAGATAGGGTTTCTAAAGTATGCGCTAAAGCAGGGTATCTAATAGTGTCGTTTGCTTTCCAATCGGCATCAAAAATAATAGTATCGGTATTGACCTGTTGAAATAAAGGACGTTTCTCGTGAAGTCTTCGGGCTTGTTTTTCGGTGACTACAACGCCTTTTTTAGCCAATGCAATAACAGGTTCTAAAATAGTGGCAATAGGTAAAGTACCAAATTTTTGATGTGCTGTAAAAACACCTGCCACCGTTCCAGGAACGCCAATGGCTAATGCACCCAAGGTACTTTTATCTGATGTAAAATTTCCGTTTTCGTCTAAATACATATCCTTGGTAGCCGCCATAGGTGCTTTTTCTCGATAGTCTAAAGCGCCAATGTCGCCAGTGTTAAGACGATAGACCATAAAGCCGCCACCACCTAAATTCCCAGCAAAAGGATATGCAACAGCTAAGGCTAGCTCGGTAGCCATCATGGCATCGAATACATTTCCGCCTTGTTTTAATATAGAGGTTCCTATTAGAGATGCTTCTTTTCGGGCCGAAACAACCATGGCATTTTGGGCCATGACACCTGTAACAACTTTGGTAGTATGCGGAGATGTTTGTTTACAAGCGGTGAAGGTTAAAAATAGAATTAAAATATAGGTAATGGATTTCATATAGTTGCAGATATATCTTTTAGTTTTTGATGTGAAAACACACATAAAGCATCAAAATAGGTGGTGAATTCGGTTTCAAATTCATGGTAAAACATGTTCAGTTCGTTAATAGCCAAATCCATTTTAGACACATTTTTTGTGCGTTTATTCATTCCAATAAGGACTTTTTTTATTCCTTCTAAAGTCGCATAACTTACAAGCCAATTAGACTGTACCATATATGGTAAAAGATGTTGTGTGCGCTCGGGTAAATCGTTGTAATTATTTTCTAGTAACTGGTAAAACCATTGGGCGAAATCTTCGAGCGGCATATCAGAATAATTTTTCCAATTTTTTGCTAAAAAATGATCGTAAAAAATGTCGACTATAATTCCGGAATAATGCCCATAATTTTTGTGTAATCGCTTAGTGCTTTGTCTTACAATAGGGTGGGCATCGGTAAAAGTATCAATTTGGCGGTGTAATAATATGCCAATTTGTATGTCTTTAGGGTAGCGTTTATACGATTTTCCTGTAATGCAATTACCGTCGGCAATAAAATTTCCGATGGCTACTTTTGGGCGATTTTCAGACAGGTAAATATGGGCTAGGTAATTCATTTTGGTAATTTACAAATTCAAAATATAAGATTACCATATTGAAATATTATATTTGTTGAAATTATAATTATTTATGACATTAATTAAATCAATTTCAGGAATACGCGGTACTATTGGTGGTGCTGTTGGAGATAATTTAACACCGCTTGATGCAGTAAAATTTGCAGCTGCTTACGGGACATGGGTTAAAGAACAACGTAACAAGAATAGCCATAAAGTAATTGTTGGTCGTGATGCTCGAATTTCGGGTGAAATGATTCAGAGTTTAGTTATGAATACACTCGTTGGTATGGGCATAGATGTAGTCGATTTAGGCTTGTCTACAACACCAACTGTAGAGATTGCTGTGCCGTTAGAGCATGCCGATGGTGGTATTATTTTAACAGCAAGTCATAATCCGAAAGAATGGAATGCTTTAAAATTATTAAATGCTAAAGGTGAATTTTTAAATGCTGCCGAAGGTGCTAAAATATTAGAATTTGCACAGGCAGATAGCGTACAGTTTGCCGATGTAGATAGTTTAGGAACAATTACGATTAACGATGCTTATATCGATATTCATATCGATGAAGTTTTAGATTTGCCTTTGGTGAATGTTGATGCAATTAAAGAAGCTAAATTTAAAGTGGTTGTAGATGGTGTAAATTCAACAGGAGGATTAGCTATTCCGTTACTTTTAGAACGTTTAGGTGTAGAAGCTGTAAAATTATATTGCGAACCAAATGGGCATTTTCCTCATAACCCGGAACCATTAAAAGAACATTTAACCGATTTGTCTGAAGCTGTGGTTAAAGAACATGCAGATTTTGGAATCGTAGTAGATCCAGATGTAGATCGTTTAGCCTTTATGGACGAGAACGGAGAAATGTTTGGAGAGGAGTATACTCTTGTAGCTTGTGCAGACTATGTGCTGAGTAAAACTCCTGGGAACACGGTAAGTAACATGAGTTCTACTCGTGCCTTACGTGATATTACAGAAAAACATGGCGGAACTTACGAAGCTAGTGCAGTAGGAGAAGTGAATGTTGTGACTTTAATGAAGCAAAATAATGTGGTTATTGGAGGAGAAGGAAATGGCGGAATTATTTATCCAGCATCGCACTACGGGCGCGATGCCTTTGTTGGAGTTGCCTTATTTTTAAGTTTATTGGCCGAAAAGAAAATGTCTGTAAGTGCTTTAAAAGCCTCTTACCCTCAATATTATATGAGTAAGAATAAAATTGCCTTAACACCACAGTTGGATGTTGATGGTATTTTAAAAACTATGGCAGATAAATACGCTTCAGAAAAAATTACCACGATAGATGGTGTAAAAATAGATTTCCCTACCAATTGGGTACATTTACGTAAAAGTAATACAGAACCTATTATCCGTATTTATACAGAAGCGGGAAGCCAAGCAGAAGCAGATGCTTTAGCAAATCGTTTTATTTCAGAAATCTCTGAAGTTGCAGGATTGTAAGTGTATTGAATAACAGAAAAATTAAAGACCTCACAAGTTTTAGAAACCTGTGAGGTCTTTTTTATTTAATATGGATGTCATGCTGAACTTGTTTCAGCATCTCATTCCGATTGATAACCAATTACGATAAGAACCTAAATAAGGTTTAACTTAACGAAAATTCAATGTTATATGGTGTTTTACTGAAATTCAACAGGCACTTTATCCCGATGTTTCCACCGTTTATGAGTCCATAAGTAATACTCGGGAGCTTCATAAATTTGGGCTTCAACTTTTCTTAAAAACAAATCGGTAATCGCATAATTATCGTAGGCTTTAGCATTTTCTGCTAATAATTCGAAAGTTGTTTCGTAGAATCCGCGTTTTAAACGCTTCGTTTTAAAAAATACAACCGACATGTCTAAACGTTTCGATAACATTTCGGCTCCTGTAAAAACAGGGACTTTAATATTCATAAATTCTGTCCAATAATGAGCGTTTTGTATTTTAGGAGATTGGTCTGATACAAATCCGCAAACCGTTAAATTCCCATTTACTTTGGCGCGCATAAGTGTTGGTACAGTTTCTTTAGTTGTAATAAGGTAACTGTCGTATTTAGCTCGAATTTTCTTAACCATATTGTCAAAATACGGATTGGCCAAGCGTTTGTAAACGGCATATCCTTTAACATCGAAATAGCTTTGTAATACAAAAACCCATTCCCAACTACCGTAATGGGCACACATTAAAGCAATACTTTTATCCTTGTCTAATTGATTTTGAATCAAGTCTAAACCTTGAAAAGTAAACCGACGTTTCATTTCTGCATCAGAGATGGTGAGCGATTTAATGGCCTCAACAATCATATCGCATAAATGATGGTAAAAGGCTTTGGTAATCCGTTTTTTTTCTGCTTCAGACTTTTCAGGAAAAACCAAATCTAAATTCGCTTTAACTGTTTTTCGTCTATATCCAATAACATAATACAGCAAGCCATACAAACCGTCTGAGAATGCGTATAACAGCCTAAACGGAAGTATAGAAATTAACCAAATTATAGGATAAGCAAGAATATAGGCGAGGAATTGCATTATTTAGTTTTAGTTTTGCAATGACAAATATATGTTATATTTGACTTATAAGAAGATTGTTTATGGGTAATTTAAGTTTAGTAACTATAGTTATAATTGCAGCCAATGTGATTATCTCTTTAAAAGGATTTAATGATTATAGCTTTTTTGAAAAATACAAATTTAATATTGGAGCGATACAACGTGGTGAAAAAATAAGATTATTCAGTTCCGGGTTTTTACATGTAGACATGTCTCATTTGTTTTTTAACATGTTTACACTTTTTATTTTTGCAGATGTTGTAGTATCAAGATTAGGCAATTTTAATTTTATTGTTGTTTATATAGTTAGCCTTATATTAGGAGGTTTGTTGTCTTTATATCTTCATAAAAACGAATATCAATATTCGGCGGTGGGCGCAAGTGGTGCTGTTACAGGAATTTTATATGCCGCTATATTATTAGAACCTACCATGAGTTTGTTTATGGTTTTTATTCCCATTCCTATCCCTGCCTATGTGTTTGGTATAGGGTATCTTTTATATTCAATTTATGGAATGAAAAATCGTTTAGGAAATATTGGTCACGATGCCCATTTTGGTGGTGCCATAGGCGGATTTGTTACCACGCTTATTTTAAGACCATCCCTGTTTCAAACCGACTTGTTAATGATTGGTTTACTGTCTATCCCGATTATCGTTCTTTTTGTTATGCATAAAACAGGACGATTAAATTAAATTTTTTTGTTCTGCTTTAAAATGAAGATCTTTTCTGTTTTAGAGATTAAATGTTTCAGATATAAAAAGGTGTAGGTAAGAGTAATAATTTTCGGATAAATCCAGGCATAAGTTTTATAATGTGTTTACAGTATTCAATAATAGTCAATATTATAAATTGCATATATTTGTGGCTGCCAAATCATTGAGATTTAAGTATTCAATCAATTTCTATTTTTCAAATGTGTAACCTATTTCGTTCATTTTTATTATTATGTCTTGCTATACTTCCCATGTGTACTTATGCACAAGAAGAAGAAAAACCAAAAGTTGCTTTAGTATTAAGTGGAGGAGGCGCTTTAGGGATAGCACATATACCAACTCTTCAAAAATTAGACTCCTTAGGGATTGTTCCCGATTTAATTGTTGGAACCAGTATGGGGAGTATAGTTGGAGCCTTGTATTCTATAGGATATACAGGCGATCAAATAGCCGAAATTTCTCGTACAACAGATTGGAAGTCTTTATTTAGTGGAAAAGTTTCTATAAACAGTGTAAGTAACGAAGAGAAAAGTGAATTCGGACGATATAATATAGGTTTCGAGGTGGTCGATAAAAAGCCAAAACCTGTGTTGGCCATATTAAACGATCAAAACTTAAGAGAGTTTTTTACAGTACTCACATTTCCGGTTTATAACCTTAATAATTTTGACGATTTTCCAATTCCGTTTAGAGCAATGGCTACCGATATTGTTAATGGAAAACAAGTGGTTCTAGATCACGGATCGTTGGTGACGGCCATGCGTGCCAGTATGTCTATTCCTGGGGTTTTTAAACCTGTAGACTATAAAAACACATTGCTTGTAGATGGAGGGGTTTTAAATAATTTTCCTGTAGATGTAGCAAAAGAGATGGGAGCCGATTTTATAATTGGTAGTGAAGTGGGGGGCGGACTCCAGCCCAAAGAAAAATTAGGGAATTTTGAAACTTTATTGTTTCAAACTGGGATGTTATCTAGTAATGTCGTGGCAGAAGAACATAAAAAAGAGTGTAATATTTTATTAGATCATGTTCCGAACTTAACCTATACACCAGGCGATTTTGACAAGAGTAATATAATTTATGAAGAGGGTAAAAAAGCGGTTGAAGCTAACAATGATAAGTTTATTGAATTAGCCGAAAAGTTAAAACCGTTTAAGCAACTTAAGCCTAAAATGCCAGAGGTTCCTAAATATGTAGAGTTAGACACTATTGTTTATAAAGGTTTTAGTAAGAATAATTTACGATTAGTAACAACACGTTCGGGATTAGAACCGAAGAAAAAATATACCATAGAGGAGGCCAAGAATCATATAAACAGAATTTTAGGAACAAATTTATTTAATGCTATTTCTACAAATCCGATTATAAACGGAGATAAATTAGGTATGGAAATAGTTGGTGTAGAGAAGGCGAATAACCAAGTTAAATTAGCCGCTCATTTCGATAATTATAGAGGGGTTGGTTTATTATTAAATTACACCGGAAGAAATATTGTAGGATCCTCATCAAGGTTTTTAGTGAATGCAGACATTGCCGAGCAGCCTAAATTCAAGATACAATACCAAAAGATATTTGGAGAAAAAAAAGACTGGTGGTTTAGGTCAGAAATGTTTGGTCAAAAACTAGATCAAGACGTTATTGTTAGGGGAGAATCTGCCGACGAAATGGATTATAGATATTTTCAATTTGATAACGAAATTAATAGAAATATACATACCCTAAAAAGTTACGCTGGTTTTGGTTTAGATTATCAGCATACTATCCTTAAACCCGATGCCGATCCAGAGATTGTTAGCAATGTGCTTAACTTGGTAAACTATAGGTTTACAACCTTTGAGTTTTATGGACAGTACGTTTATAACACTTTAAATGAAGTGTTTTACCCTACAAAGGGAATGGATTTAGAGGTTAGATTAGGGCGTGCATTAACCAATAATGTTAGTGTAAATTATATAGACCATGATATTAATGAGAACGCAAGAGGGCATGTAAATGGGTTTACGAAATTGCGACTTAACTACGAATATGTAAAATCGTTTAAGACTAAATTCACTTTAATTTTAGGGTCCAATGTAGGATTTACCTTTTTAGATAATTTACAAGGAGACGATCTTTCTTATGAAGAATATGGTTATGGTGCCAATTATTATCTAGGAGGTAATTTAAGACGGCCTAGAAAAGATGACTTTGTGTTTTATGGATTATTAGAGGATGAATTGCCTGTCAGTCAATTTATCAGCGGAAGATTAGCGCTGCAATATGAAGTTTTAAGTAAAATTTATATTACACCCCATGCAGATCTAGCTTCGGTAGGTTTTGGAGGATTTAACGATTATATTAAGGATGCCTTTACGCCATCGGGAGAGTGGCAAGATAATGTAGATACTAGTAGCCTAGTTTCTTTTGGAACAAAATTATCGTACAATTCTTTAATAGGTCCAATAGATTTAGATTTTACTTGGGTAAATGGAACTAATAAATTTCGTGTGTTTTTTGGTGTAGGAATCCCAATAGGAAGATAGTTTAAAAGTTTGGGTTTTTACCTATTTAAGCACTATTAACTTGAGTTTAAAGTAAGTTGTACTTACTTATCTTAAAATCAATTTTTTTATAACTTCCTTGCCTAATTCTTCATTAAGCATTTTTATTATTTTTTCTTTCCCATAACTTAATTCTTCTCGTAAAACACTAGAACTTAGTTGTACATAAAGCGTTTCGCGTTCTAAACTTATAGCAGTAGTGTAGTTGTTAACACCATTTCCCATGAGGGCGGCCCAGGCATCGCGCACATTCACTTTGTCTAAACCACGTTCTAATTTATTGGTTTCTACAAATTCTTTTAACACATCAGAAATGCTTAAATGGTCGTTGCTACGTTTGGCCATGATTATAAGTTTAAAGGGATATATCGTTTGTAAATATATACGTTTTGATGTTTGTTAACGACTTTTAAACGGTTAGAATTTAATTCTAATATAGTTTCTTTCCATTCCGCAAAAGGAGTTTTGTACTGTATTTTTAAACTGTCGTTTTCTGTAATTAATTTAATGTTTTCCTTTTTAGTAACCGGGGTATAATTGTTATCGGCATCGGTTTTCATTTTTTGTCTGTAACCCAACAAACTGTCGTTAATCGAAAAGTAATCTACCGTTTCATTTATTTTATAAACATGAGATGTGCCATCGGGAAGAATTACTTCCTCAATTTCCCAATACCCGTTTATATTCGAGGTGTCTATTTGTTGTGTATGCGAACAACTGCTTAAAAGGATAAGACTTAAAATTACAAAAATATGTTTCATAAGACTAGATTTTAGGCTCCTATATTAAAAATTTGATAGGTTTGATGTACTTGTTTAATAGCATTTTCGGTACGGTCGGCATGCGTGTCACTAATAAATAACTGACCGAAATTGGAGTCGTCTACTAGTTTTATAATTTGCCCTACGCGTTGTTCGTCCAATTTGTCAAATATATCATCTAATAATAAAATGGGATTTACGCCGCTTAATTCCTTTATAAAATCGAATTGAGCTAATTTTAAAGCGATTAAAAAGGACTTTTGTTGTCCCTGACTTCCAAATTTTTTAATGGGATGGCCATCAATTTCAAATAGCAAATCGTCTTTATGTATCCCTGTAGAGGTGTATTGCACAGCTCGATCTTTTGCTAAATTTTGTTCTAAAAGCTGTTTTAATTCACCATCAAATAAATCGCTTTTATAATTTAAATCTACCGGTTCTTGGTTGTTACTAATTATTTTATGGCGTGCTTTAAAAATAGGAATAAAGGTTTCTAAGAAGGCTTTTCTTTTTTCGAAAATAGACGTTCCTAAAACGTTTAATTGTTCGTTGTAAACCTCCAGTGTATCTTTGTTAAAGGTGTGGTTTAAGGCAAAATATTTTAAGAGTGCATTACGCTGAGTAACCGTTTTGTTATAATTTATTAAATCGTTTAAATAGGTTTTATCACTTTGTGAAATAACACTATCCATAAATTTCCGACGTGTTTCACTACCTTCAATTATAAGATCGCGATCTGCTGGCGAAATAATTACCAAAGGAATAAATCCAATATGATCGCTAAATTTTTCGTAAGATTTTCCGTTACGTTTAATTACTTTTTTTTGCCCACTTTTTAAACTAACAATAATTTTTTCGGGATGCTCATGCTTTTCAAAATCACCATGAACAACGAAAAAATCTTCATTATGTCTAATATTTTGAGATGCAACAGGGTTAAAATAACTTTTTCCGAAGGATAAATGATAAATAGCGTCTAATATGTTGGTTTTTCCTACTCCATTTTGACCAACAAAACAATTAATTTTGTCATCGAACTCAAAAGATTCAGTTTCAAAATTTTTGTAATTTATTAGATATAAGGATTTTAGGATCATAAAAAAAATAATATAGTTTTATTTGTAGGACACTATCTGTAAGTCTCGCAAATTATTGAAAAATAACAAATAAATAACCTTTTATTTCAGCAGAAAAATTTTATTTTTGCGCGGATTAATTAATAGAATATATGGCAACTTATAAAAAGAGAGGTTACAAACCTACCACAAAAGCAGAAATAGATAACGATATTGAGAATTTTGATAATGTTGAAGAAAACTCAACTACAGCAGAAGTTTTTAATACGTTAGACGAAACGGCTTCTAAAACAGAAGACTGGGTAGCTAGTAATCAAAAATATATTTTTGTAATTATAGGTGTAGTAGCAGCTTTAGTTCTTGGATATTTGGGGTACAACGAGTTTGTGGCACAACCAAAAGAGAGCGAAGCGATGAACGATATGTCTCAAGCTAAAATATATTTTAACGAGGCCGTTAACGGTACAGAAAAAGATTCTTTATATACTTTAGCATTAAATGGTGGTGAAGGTAAATACGGGATGTTAGATATTATTAATGAGCACGGTGGAACGCCTGCAGCTAACTTAGCTCAGTATTATGCTGGAATGGCGTATTTAAATTTAAAAGATTATAAAAAAGCCATCGATCATTTAAGCGATTTTAAAAGCGAAGATCAAGCTTTAGCACCTTTAGCAAAAGGCGCTATTGGAGATGCATTTGTACAGTTAAACCAATTAGATGATGCTTTAGATTATTACAGACAGGCTGCCGATATTCGTGAAAACGAATTTACCACGCCAATGTACTTGAACAAAGCAGGATTAATTTCTTTAGAATTAGGAAAGGCTAAAGATGCTCTTGGATATTTTGAAACCATTAAAAACGAATATCCGTCATCAACTGAAGCTGCTACTGTAGATGTATTTATTGGTAAAGCTCAAGTTTTAGCAAGCAAGTAATATGGCAACAGCAAATAAAAATTTATCTGATTACGATAAAACTACAATCCCAAACGCGAGCAACTTTCGGTTTGGGATTGTTGTTTCTGAATGGAATGATACCGTTACTGAAGGGCTTTTTGAAGGCGCATACAACACCCTATTAGAACAAGGTGTAGAGCCTAGTAATATTAAACGTTGGAATGTTCCTGGGAGTTTTGAATTGATTTACGGGAGTAAAAAAATGCAAGAACAGTTGGTTGATGCAGTAATTGCAATTGGCTGTGTTATTCAAGGTGAAACTAAGCATTTCGATTTTGTTTGCGAAGGTGTAACACAAGGAATAAAAGACTTAAACGTAATACACGATGTTCCGGTTATTTTCTGTGTTTTAACCGATAATAATATGCAACAGTCTATAGATCGTTCAGGCGGAATCCACGGAAATAAAGGTACGGAAGCTGCCATAGCAGCTATTAAAATGGCCGATTTACGTAGTAATGCTTAAACAGATTTAAATTACTTTATATACTTAAAACTCTCAACCTTGGTTGGGAGTTTTTTAGTTTATAGCAGCGAGTATTCCAGAAAGAAAATCGTTGAAACTAAATATAGGGTCTTCTATCAGCCCAAAGCGCACTATAACCACATCTTTAGATGGGATTATGCTTACTTGCTGCCCTTGATACCCATTGCAAGAAAATAAATCTTTGGGAACATCTGGATAGCGTCCACCAGCATTTAACCAAAATTGAGCACCGTAAATCCCGTCCGATGTGTTTGTTGGTGTTTTTGTGTAATCTACCCAGTCTTTAGTTAAAATTTGCTCGCCGTTCCAATTACCGTTGTGTAAATAGAGTAGTCCAAATTTACTCCAATCTCTGGCTGTAGCCCAACCGTAAGACGACCCTACAAAATGACCTTTCAAATCGGTTTCTATGGTCATAGAATGCATTCCTATTTTATCTATTAATTCGGTATACCAAAAATCTAAATAATCTTGATCGGTTTTAAATTGATCTCGAATAAATCCTGAAATTAGGTTCGTGGTTCCAGACGAGTAGTTCCAGCTATTATTTGGTATGCCTTCTAGATTCTTTTCTCGAGGAATCTTTGGCATATCTGCTCTTAGAAATAACATTTTTGTGACATCGGAAATGTTATTATAATCTTCTTCCCAAGCCAAACCGCTATTCATTTGCAACAAATTGTTTAATGTAATATCTGCACGTTTATCACCTTCCCAAGATTCAAATAAATGCGATTGATTTCGGTTTACACGTCCTTGTTTTTCTAACACTCCAACAATTGCACTTGTTATACTTTTGGTCATAGACCAACCTAAAATTTTGGTGTCCTTATTGAAGTCTTTCGAATATTTTTCGGCAATAATATGATCTTTATAAACCACTAAAACAGCACGAGACCCTTTTATTCTGTCGTTACCAGAATCGAAAGCATCTGTGACAGCTTGGTTTAAAACGTCATAATTTATATTTGAAAAAATAGTGTCCTTTTGTGGTAAATCGCCATACGGAAAAGCTAGTGGTTTTGGTGTTATATCCCGGTTTGGTTTTACAGTTAAAGCAGCCGGATCTGCCCCTTCAGGAATTAAAATACAGCCCAATCCAGGTTTGAAAACGGCGGTCCTCGCTTTAAGTCCGAAGACCGTAGAAGTTACCGATTTGTTTTCAAAATCTATTTTGTTTGTAGCTAAATCGATAGGAGAAAAATCGTTGTCTTGAGCCTCGATAGATGCTAAACTTCTATCGGCTAAAAAGGTACAAGAGCATACACTTTTAGACGCAAATCCTGTTATAAAATTTAACTTCGGATAATTTAAATATATAGCAACGGTTAAAAGTACAACTAATAAAAGACCGAATAATTTTAGGAATTTTCTCATGAATTCTAATTTGAATAGGAAAGCAATTTAAAAGATTTATTGGGTTTTGTCTTCATCATTAAAAAAATATTCCCGAATTTTTTAATTTAAATAGAAGTAACTTAAGTTACAGTTGAACGATTAACTTCGGCATATATTTGTCTCGACTTACAGAGCTAGAGGGTTTTGCTAAGTTTTAATTAATTAAATATTATTTATGGAAATTATTTATCAACCTTGGTCATGGTTTGTTTCTGGCTTTCTAATTGCACTTTTTATGTTTTTATTGCTGCTTTTAGGAAAACGTTTTGGCATGTCTTCTAACTTACGTGCTTTTTGTAGTATGTGTGGCGGCGGTAAAGTCAGTTCGTTTTTTAATTACGATTGGAAAAAAGACAGTTGGAATTTATTTATTGTGGTGGGTACCATTTTAGGAGGGTATCTAGCCGCGCATTATTTGTCTCATGGAGCCATGCCACATATTAATGAATCTACTCAATTAGCGCTTCAGGATTTAAATATATCTTCTGAAAATGCCTATTTACCAAACGAATTATTTTCTATAGCAGCCTTGTCTAATGTAAAAACATGGGCCATTTTAATTGTAGGTGGTTTTTTAATTGGGTTTGGAGCTCGTTATGCAGGAGGTTGTACTTCTGGTCATGCGATTTCAGGCTTAAGTAATTTGCAATTACCATCTTTAATTGCGGTAATAGGTTTCTTTATTGGTGGTTTGTTTATGGTTCACGTGTTATTCCCTTTAATATTTTAAGAAGATGAAAAAAATTATATATATATTATTAGGATTGATTTTTGGTGTGGTGATGTACAAATCTGAAGCGGCATCTTGGTTTCGTATTTACGAGATGTTTCGATTTGAATCGTTTCATATGTACGGGATTATAGGAACGGCTTTAGTGTTTGGAATTATTTTTATACAACTTATAAAACGTTTCCATATAAAGACTTTTGATGGACAAGCCATAACTATTGAAGATAAAGATAAATCGGTTTACAGATACTTGTTTGGTGGCATCATTTTCGGATTAGGTTGGGCATTGGCAGGAGCTTGCCCGGGACCAATATTTGTGCTAATAGGAGCAGGTTTTTTACCGGTGTTAATTGTCTTGATATCGGCGGTTTTAGGGACTTTTGTATACGGACTTTTAAGAGATAAATTACCACATTAAAAAAGTTGTGTAACAATTTTATAAGTTTATCGTCTTATAAGTATCAATCAAAATCAAAACAATCATGAGACAAGATAAACAGCTTTTAGTCATTACACATTTAAGTCAGTTAGTTACCTTAATTACTGGATTTGGAAGTTTATTAATTCCGTTAATTTTATGGGTTACACAAAAAGAACGCGTTTTTGGTATGGATGAAGAAGGGAAGAAGATTATAAACTTTCAAATAAGCTTAATTGTTTACTGTATTATATGTGTGCCATTAATTTTAGTGTTTGGTTTAGGACTTTTAGGCTTTCTTGTTTTAGGACTTGTAAGCGTAATTTTTCCTGTTATTAATGCTATAAAAGTAAGTAATGGTGAAACACCACGATATCCTTTATCTTTCAATTTTATTAGTTAAAAATTTAGTAGATAAAATGGAAAGAGGTTGTCTAAAAAGGCAGCCTCTTTTTTTTGGTTTAGATTTTATCAAAAGTTCAGTTTTTCGTATTTTAAAAGTATGAAAAGCAACATTGTATGGAAGACCAATAGTCAGACACAATTGAGTCTTCTTCCTCCGAGTTATGATGATTTTGTTCCAGAACATCACCCTGTGCGTATTGTAAATAGTATTTTAAATCAGATAGACATTCGTTCTATAGAAAACACCTATAAAGGAGGTGGTACTTCTAGCTATCACCCAAGAGATTTACTCAAAATTTTAATCTACGCCTATCTTCGTAATTTATATTCTTCTCGCAAAATAGAACAAGCCTTGGGAGAAAACGTTCATTTATGTGGCTTAGTGGTTGTATCCAACCCGATCATAATACCATCAGTAATTTTCGTTCAGGAAAACTCAAAGGGAATTTTAAAAAGATATTTAATCAAGTTGTTATTCTCCTTGCTAAGGAAGGTTACTTGAGTTTAAAAGATATTTATGTTGATGGCACCAAAATAGAAGCCAATGCTAATCGCTATACTTTTGTATGGGGCAAAAGCATTAAAACCTCACGCTCACGTATTGAAAAACAACTCAAAGAACTATGGCGTTATGTAGAGACGGTATATGCAGAAGAAGAACAAAAGCCTAACGAGCCAGATAATTTTAAAGCGATAAATCCTGAGCAAGTCTCCCAAACCATAGATAAAATTAATCAAGCACTCCAAGGAAAAGAGATTGATAAAAAAGTGAAGCAAAAGCTTAACTATGCCAAAAGAACTGGCCTGGGAATATAGCAAAATATAATACCTACCAGCAGCACATGGGGAGTCGCAACTCAATGAGCAAGACAGATCCTGATGCTACTTTTATGAAAATGAAAGAAGACCATATGCTAAATGGACAGCTCAAACCAGGATATAATTTGCAAGCATCTACCAACAATCAGTTTATTACCAATTACACCCTTGCACAAACTACGGCAGATACCACCACACTTATAGAGCATACAGAAGATTTATTAAGGGATATGGCAAAGCTCCACAAGCCTTAACAGCAGATGCAGGTTATGGTAGTGATGAAAATTACACCTATCTGGAAGATCAGAATATCGAAGCTTTTGTTAAGTACAATTACTTCCATAAAGAACAGTTAGATGAGAAACGAGGTAAGACTAAAAATCCATTTGCAGCAGATAAACTTTTTTATAACCATAATACAGATACGTATTACTGTCCTATGGGACAACCTATGGAAAATATTGGTAGCTACATAAGACAAACAGCTACAGGATATGAACAAAAAATCGATAGATATCAGGCTAAGAATTGCTTCGGATGCCAGCTCCGGAGTCTCTGTCATCAATCAAAATACAACCGCATTATAGAGAGGAATCACAAATTGGTTAGACTCAAAGCAAAAGCCAAACAAAAATTATTAAGCCCAGAAGGAGTTGCTCATAGAAAACAGCGTTGCTGGGATGTTGAAGCTGTTTTTGGTAATATTAAACACAATATGAACTTCAAAAGGTTTATGTTAAGGACTTGATAAAGTAATTACCGAAATAGGACTTATTGCAATGGCACATAACCTTAAAAAAGTGAGTTTAGCCATATAAAATCACAGTGCCTATTTTTAACTAGACTCGAATTACTAAGTAAAAAAGAAAATCCTGATTAAACCCAAAATGTTCAAAAAATAAAAGGTCGCCTAATTGGTTTTAGACGACCTCTTTTTTAGTTCATCCTTATACTAAGATTATTTCTTTTTAGGAATCTCCTTTAAAATTTCAAGAACAAAGTTCCAATATTTCTGAACCGAAGTAATACTAGCACGTTCGTCTGGAGAATGTGCCCCTTTAATAGTTGGTCCAAAACTAATCATTTCCATATCTGGGTAATTCGAACCTATAATACCACATTCTAATCCCGCATGACATGCCGCTACATGTGCTTTTTCGCCATGTAATCGCTCGTAAGTACTATCTAACACTTTTAATATTGAAGATTCCATATTTGGCGCCCATCCAGGATAATCGCCAGAGCATTCAACTTCGCATCCTGTTAATTCAAAACAAGCACGTAATGTATTAGCCAGATCTAATTTAGAACTCTCTACCGAAGAGCGTGTTAAGCATCCAACTTTTATCGTTCCGTCTTTTACAATAACACGGGCAATATTGTTAGAGGTTTCCACCAAACCTGGAATATCGGCACTCATACGAAATACGCCATTATGTGCCGCATATAAGGCTCTTGTAAATCCTTCCTGAACACCTAAATCCATTATGGTTTCCGGAAGTTCTGTGGCTTCAACAAGAATCGTTAAATCGGGCTCCATAGTTTTTAATTCTTCTCTTATAGCATCCCCTAGTTGCTTTATTTCTAATTCGAAAGCCGCTTTATGGATTTCATCTATAGCAACATAGCTTTACTTTCTCTAGGAATTGCATTACGTAAACTACCGCCATCAATTTCAGAAATACGTAAACCAAAATTTTCAAAGCCATCAAATAATAAACGGTTTAAAATCTTATTCGAGTTTCCTAACCCTTCATGAATTTGCATTCCCGAATGTCCGCCTTGCAAGCCTTTTACGTAATTTTATAACCAATTTTAAAATTCCGGCGTATCTTCTAGATTATAGGTTCGTGTGGCAGTAACATCAATTCCTCCTGCACAACCTACGCCAATTTCATCATCTTCCTCGGTATCTAAATTTAAAAGAATATTTCCTTTAACACGCCGCCTTTTAAACCTTGAGCCCCTGTCATTCCAGTTTCCTCATCTATAGTAAATAAAGCTTCAATTTCAGGGTGAACAATGTCTTTACTTTCAAGGATAGCCATAATGGTAGCCACGCCTAATCCGTTATCTGCTCCTAAAGTTGTTCCTTTAGCACGAACCCAATCGCCATCAACAAACATATCGATACCTTGAGTTGCAAAATCGAATTCGGTATCGTTATTCTTTTGATGCACCATATCTAAATGCGATTGCATAACAATGGTTTCTCGGTCTTCCATACCCGCAGTAGCAGGTTTCCTAATTATTACATTTCCAACTTCATCTTCTATAGTTTCCAATCCTAAAGACGTTCCAAATCTTTCATAAAGGCAATAACTTGCTCTTCTTTTTTTGAAGCTCTTGGAACTGCATTTAAATCTGCAAATTTATTCCAAATTGCTTTTGGTTCTAGTACTCTTATTTCTGAATTCATACTTTCGTTTTATAATGTTACACAAAGGTACATATTAGCGGCAAGGTATTACAAACATTTACTTATTTTTGAAGCATGCTTAAAAACCCAAAAACATATCTAGCGTTTTCGCTATTACCGGTTTTATTTCCTTGTGAAATTTTTATCGAATTACCCCGAAATTATAGAGCATTATTATAGTAATGGTATTTACCCTATAATTTCTAAAACGTTACGTTACGGCCTGGGTTGGATTCCGTTTTCGTTTGGTGATTTTGTATATGCC